>NZ_LIYL01000038.1:0-115527 GCF_001278875.1 Lysinibacillus sp. FJAT-14222
TTACGTCAAATAACAAATGATTTACATAACGTCAATTTGAACACGAAAATTAGTCCCCCTTATTTTATTCAAGAAGTCGAATTTCAAAGGAGTAGATAAGATGGATATTATTATTTGTGAAGATGATTTAGCTCAATTAGAAAGTGTAAAAAAAACAATCGAAAACTACGCTATTATAGAAGATAATGGGATGGAAATTGTGCTGGCCACTACAAATCCTGATGATGTTCTATCATTTTTAGAAAATGATAAAGCGGATTGCTATTTTTTAGATATAGATTTAAATCACGAAATTACTGGTATCGCATTAGGTAGTAAGATTCGAGAAAAAGACCCTATTGCTAGCTTAGTATATATTACAACACATGCTGAAATGAGTTATCTTACATTTATTTATAAACTGGCTGCGTTAGATTTTATCATTAAAGATCACCCAGATACGTTAAAAGATAAATTATTATCTACTTTAAAAGAAGCGCATCGACGTTATTTAAAAATAGGGGAACAAGATAACATTCAAAAATTTCAAATTAAAACAACAGGGCGTACCCATAATATTGATTTTCAAAATGTTTATTTTTTCGAAGCTTCCCCAGGCTCACATAAAATTATTTTACATTTAGAAAATGAACATATTGAATTTTACGGTCGATTAAAAGATTATGAAGGTTTATATGATGATTTTTATCGTTGTCACAAATCTTCTATTGTAAATAAAAGCAAAATTAAAAATATAGATTCTAAGGAAAGAATTATTTTTTTAGATAATGGTGAAGTTTGTTATGTCTCAGCCCGACTTATTAAAGGTTTAATGAAGTAATGGCATGTTCATAGCCTTCTTTTTTAGCGAATGTTGCTAAAAGAGAAGGCTGTATTTTTTTTCACCCTCTATTAATGATATATCACGATAGCTTTCGTGTAGCGTAATGTACTTTTCTAAGTGGAAGAAGTATTTAGGCAGAGTGAAGAATGCTCGACTAAGATACTATCCAGTAATTCAAGAACATTACTTTCTTTTTGTTGGAGTAGGAGCAAATATAACCGTTACTAACAATCCTAAATATAAAGGATACTTTAAAAATTCATTTGTTGAATATTCCAATAAATAAGGCATACCTATAAACCATCATTACTATACCAATTGCAAACAAAACAGTCCCAATTTTTTTTATCATACATCTCCCTCCAAACTTAAAAATTCGACTTCGTTTTGGGTATTCCTTTTTCCAACTTACTGTTCGCGTATGAAAAATTTTGTATTTAATTTGTAGGTTATTATATATAATTGATTTAGTAATATTGGAAAAATTTATATCTTTTTCTTTGCTGTGGGTTTTAGGGGGAATTAATTTGAGGAAACTAGCATTATTTATTTTATGTATCTTTTTAGTAGGATGTACTTCAAAAGTTTATACAGATAACTTCGATAAGGGAAAAATAGAACTTGAAAATGGTAATTACAGTGAAGCAATAAAATTCTTTGAGATTGCTGAACAAGAAAAAAATACGAAGGAAATTGATGAATTAATATCGATTGCAAAGATCCTTAATGATAGCTTAATTGCTAAAAAGGAAGGTAAATTTGAAGCAAGTAATTATAATGCCGAAAAAATTATAGATTATAAAATTAAAGAAGAAGTAAATAAAAAAATCATTGAGAGTACAAAAAAACAAGCAAGAGAAATTGTAAAACAGACAGATGTGGAAAGCGCTCAAAAGGAAGAGTTAGAGGCAAATATCTCCAAAGGGAAAGTGTTGCTAGAACAGCAAAAGTTTGACGAAGCATACACTATTTTTAACGCACTTGTTACTCAAGAAGGGGATTATCCAAGTTACAAATTATTTAAAGATTTGTTTGTTCAAGCAACTAACTTAGCAAAAGAAACAGTTGATAAAAAAGAAGCATATATCGTGGAGCAGCAAAATAAAGCGGAAGAAGAGAAAAAGAAGAAAGCAGAAGAAGAAAAGCAACGGAAGATAGCAGAAGAAAATGCTAAAAAAGAAGCGCAAAAGCAAGCGCAAAATGCTAAAGTTTCAAAAGAGCAAGCAAAACAGCTAGTAATACAAAAACTACAGCTACCTAATAACCCTAATTTGTTTGTTGAATATGAGTATGACAATGAGCATGGCGATTATGTTTTTCATGTTTATGAAGTTGTGATTGACGACCCGAAAACAAAAGAAGGACATACTGCTACATGGGGTTGGTACGGTGTTGATCCGAAAAATAAATACGTATATGATGCGTTTAACTAATAACTCAATATTTCACAACAAATATTGAGTTATTTCTTAATTAAGCCAGTGAGTCACTTACTCTCATTGGCTTTTTTTGATTCTTTATAGTTCGAACCGACCCTAATCATGCAGAGAAACGGGGGAATCATACGATTGCCGGTAGCTCATTGCAAAGAGTGCACGAAGAACGACTGGCATCACAACTTGCCGAGGAAAACTGTTTTGGAGAAAAGTAGCTTTTCATTTTTTTAAAGGTTGCTTCATATAATGCAAGGCATAAGATAAAGGGGGATCGAAATTGAACGGAAATGTGACCTATTATTATGGACACGCACTGACTGGGCAAGGAATTAAACATTTATATAAAGAAATGATGGATGAGGCAGAATTAGTTTATATTTTGCAGGGTGCACCGACGTTTAAAGGAGCTGAGCTTCTTAAAGAGCTTGGGTATTTTTATGTGAAGCAGGGCTTTGCGGTGGAGTGGTTTAAGCATGCTTTGCTGGAGGATGTTGTAGAGGCAGTATACGTTCAAGGCTGTAATCGATTATTTGTATGGTCATCGGAGTGGGGGATTGAACCGACTTTTCTTGGCACAAAGCATCGGGTGATGTCATTTTATGATTGCTTAGAAGAAATCCAGCTTGAAAAGGTTGGTGAACAGCTCGCTAATACGATGACGGAACGAGAGTCATGGCGTGAGAAGTGTATTTCGTCGCTTACTAAAGCTATAAAGATTCATGATGATTGGGAAGTAGTGACACAGAGCTGTATGAACTGGGAGGCATTAAATGACCAGGTTGAAAATTTAAAGACAGATGTTTTCCAATCGATTGTCTTAAACAAAACAGGTATACGCACGCATCGCTTACTCGGAACATTAACACCGAGGGGGGCCGAAAATACTGTAGATAGTATAACGAAAAATGTATCTCGGAGATTGATGATCAAAGGAAAGCCGGGTACAGGTAAATCTTCGTTAATGAAAGATTTAGCAGACGAAGCAAATGCGAGAGGGCTCGATGCACAAATTATTTGGTGTGGCTTGGATGCAAACTCTGTTGACATGGTTATTATTCCGGAATTGAATTTCTGCATCTTTGATAGTACAGAGCCTCATATCTTTGACCCAGAGGACGGCAGACTTGGAGATGAAATATTCGATATAGGGAAACATTGCGCAATTTCACAGGAAGCAGAAGTTCAAATTGAAGATATTCGGGCAAAGTATAAAGAAGCAATGCAGGATGCAATGGGGTATTCGAAGCGTTATGCGGAAGCGGAGTATACTGTCCGTCGATTAATAGATAATTGTACATCGTCATCTCTTTGGCGAGAAAAAACTGCCCCGCTATTCGAAAGATTAACAAAGTAATTTTTCTTATAACATGCTTGTGCTACACTAGGAGCTAGAAATAGTTTTCCTAGGAAAGGATGATACGCTTGTCAAAAGTATTGAATGCATTTTTAGATGAAAACCTACAAAACTTACATGAACAAGGCTTATACAATGAAATTGATCCAGTAGAGGGAGCAAACGGACCCATTATTCAGGTGCGTGGCAAACATCTAATTAATCTATCCTCAAACAACTATCTTGGCTTAGCAACGAATGAAGATTTAAAGCGTATTGCCAAAGAAACAATTGAAACATACGGTGTGGGTGCTGGAGCAGTCCGTACGATTAATGGCACACTTGATTTACACGTAAAATTAGAGGGAAAGCTTGCTGAATTTAAAGGTACAGAGGCAGCGATCTCTTACCAATCAGGTTTTAACTGTAATATGGCAGCTATTTCAGCTGTTATGGATAAAAATGATGCGATTCTTTCAGACCAATTAAACCATGCATCGATTATTGATGGCTGTCGTTTATCACGTGCAAAAATTATTGCCTATAATCACTCCGATATGGATGATTTACGTGCAAAGGCAAAGGAAGCAAAAGCATCAGGCTTATACAATAAAGTCATGGTCATTACTGATGGCGTATTCTCAATGGACGGTGATATTGCAAAATTACCAGAAATCGTTGAGATTGCGAAAGAGTTTGATTTAATAACATATGTCGATGATGCACACGGATCAGGGGTAACAGGTAAAGGAAAAGGCACTGTGAAGCATTTCGGTTTAGAAAAAGAAATTGACTTCCAAATTGGTACACTTTCTAAAGCAATTGGTGTTGTTGGTGGATATGTAGCAGGTAAGAAAAATTTAATTGACTGGCTAAAAGTGCGTTCTCGTCCATTTTTATTCTCAACAGCATTACCACCAGGTGATGTTGCTGCGATTACAGCGGCAGTACAAATGTTGATTGACTCAACAGAGCTTCATGATAAGCTTTGGGAAAATGGCGATTACCTAAAAGCGGGTCTTGCTAAGCTAGGCTTCAATATTGGTGCATCTGAAACGCCAATTACACCATGTATTATTGGTGATGAAAAGCTTACACAGGAATTTTCACGTCGCCTATTTGAAGAAGGCGTCTATGCTAAATCCATCGTTTTCCCAACGGTTCCAAAAGGCACAGGGCGTGTTCGTAACATGCCTACAGCGGCGCATACAAAAGAAATGCTGGACGGCGCTCTAGCAATCTATGAAAAAGTCGGCCGTGAACTAGGCGTTATTCAATAAGAAAAAGGCTTCCTCACAAATGGGGAAGCCTTTTTGCATGATAGAGTGAGTAAAATTTATCCTTGTTGATAGGGAAGCCTTTTTACAAAATAGAAAGAAGAAAGTGATGGATAGAATAGGGAAAGTGAAGAATAGCCGCTCAAAAGTATTTGTTAGGACGATTAGTGAAAGCTGACATCTTGAAATAGTAATAAACTCAAATATAAGTTAATTTTACTATTATTAACAATATATGTTTATAAATAAATATATATTAGTTATTATAAGGGTATTGAGGTATTGAGGTATTGAGGTATTGAGGTATTGAGGTATTGAGGTATTGAGGCATTGAGTTATACCCATATAATTTCCAAGTAATTATCAGTAATTGTTTACAAAATATTGTAAATAAGGTAATGTATTAATAGATTGGATTATGTAACTGACTGAAAACTTTTAGGGGGCTAATAAATTTATGAAAAAGTATAGTAGAATTTTTATGACTAGTATTGCAGTATTTTCAATCTTTGCTACCAGTGCTTTGGCAGCAACAGGTACAGCTGACAAACCAGCAAATAAATCTGGTAGTGCTGAAAGTGTATCTATTCAAGGGAATGGTACTACTAGCTGGCATTATACAAATTTATATGCAGGTACAGGATCAGGAACTGGTGAATTATACGAGTTCAGACGTTTTTTACCAGATAAAAAGATGAGCAGTTCATCTGTTTCAAACACAAGTGGATCTCCTAATGCTTCAGTATCATTTGTTGCAGATGCGAATAATGCGTACAATGTTGTAGCTAAAGGAGATTACGCAGCTGGTATTAGAACAAGTGTAGTAATTAACTAATTTTATACTTAGAAATTTCAGATTAACTCAGGATGTTCATAATCCAATTTATGTCAAAAATGTAGAGGTAATTCATTTATGCTTAAAATAATGAAAATGGAATTTTTGCAATTAATAAGACAACCCATATGGCCTACTATTTTTATTCTATTTATAATTGTTGCTATTTTTTTACCTCGAGCCAATATTACAGATCTAACCGTTATTCCTGGGATGGTTTATTTTATTATGGTGATGACATTATTACTGTTTATATATGGTGCAGAGCGAGCACGACTAGAAATTAATCAACAGCTTGATGAAACCATTTCGGTAACTCCATTATTTCGAAAATATAATCGTAGCACATTGCTGTATTGGCTTGTCCTATCGTTATTAATTTATATTGTCTTTTATCTTGCGATAGTGGGGTATATAGGAATCGTTCATCGAAGTATCACAGTTGACGGTGTGCTTGAATCGTTTACATATACATTGTTTTGTTGGTATATTCCCTTTTTCTATTCGATTATCCTTGGTTATGTTATTTATAGTTGGCTCCCGAATATATATAGCTATTTAATGATCATTGGTGTATGGTTTTTAACAATGCCTTACAATTCGATGGTAGGGATTCTTCCGCGTGAATGGGGAGGGTGGCTAATCAATGGCGACCCTAATATTATAGAAATAAATTCTGTAAGCTTTTTAGAAAGCCTAGTGATCAATAATGGATATTATATCCAAAGAATATTTATGTTCCTTATTGTAATTGCACTTTATCTATGGACAAGATATAAACGAAATTTGAAAATAAAGACCTTTTCCATTAGTCTTTTAGCTGTCTCGATGTTAGTACCTATTTTTTCTCCGTATGTACCCTATATTACTGGAAAGGGTAGCTTGGATTTGGCTACAACATTGTCGCTAACAGAGGAGCAAAGTGTAACGGTTTCTGAAGAGTATCAAATTAATAAATATACTTTTAATTTCAAACATGGGGCAAATAACCATGACCTTAAATATAGAGTAGCGATGGATATAACGTCTAATACAGATCATATTACGCTTGCATTGTTGCAAGATTTTCAGATTAACACTGTTACAATGAGTACATCTCCAATAAAAATGAAGCGCTTGGGACAGCTTGTACAATTAGAGCTACCTGAACGTAATGGCACAATAGAAATGGAGATTGAGACAAGTACTTATAGCCCGATTGGACCAACAACTGCTCAGCTAGTTGCAACATCTGCTTGGTATCCAATGCTGCCTTCCGAAGCACAAGACCCATATCATCATGGTGTTAAGGAAGACTATGAGCTGTATTGGGATTCCCCAATGCCTCATCCAATTTTATCTAATTTAGATGAAAATACTGTAAATCATTGGGTAGGTAAAGCCTATGGTCCTACGATTTTAATGGGTAAATTCGATAAAATAGATAACTTAACGTATCCAAGCTACAAATCATTACAGCAAATTGATCCCTTGACTCATACTATCAATGAAGTAATGCAAAAAAATAATCAAGAATACAATGTCTCAGAAAAGCTTCCAACGCATCTTTATTATGCTCCTGTTTTTAATGGCATTCAGGCGAATCCCGATGAAGCCTATATAAATCCTGAGAGTTATTCAACAAGTGATATTTTCAATGCTTTTTATAGAGGGGAAGGTAATCAATAATGTTAAATATTCATGAACTATCGAAAAAGTTTGGAAAAAAGAAAGCGCTTCAGCCAACCTCGCTATCATTAAACAAAGGCATTGTCGGTTTATTGGGCCCAAATGGAGCTGGTAAAACTACATTTTTGCGTATCTTATCAACTTATTATGAAGCTGATACAGGCACAATTATGTTTAATGAGCTTGATTGGTCGAAAGATTTGGAAAAGGTACGTAAACATATTGGCTATCTACCACAGCATATAGGTGGGTTTCCTAACTTAACAGCGCGTGAATATTTGGAATATTTAGGTGTCCTTCGAGGGCTTGATACAAAACAGCTTGCTACAGATATTCCTGCTATTTTAAGAGAGGTTAACTTAGAGGAGAGGGTGGATGATCGGATTAAGTCATTTTCTGGTGGGATGCGACAAAGACTTGGTATTGCACAAGCCATTCTGCATAGCCCCGATGTATTGCTTGTCGATGAGCCTACAGCCGGCTTAGACCCTGAGGAGCGAATTCGTTTTAGAAATTTAATTAAACGATTAGGGAAAGAACGACTTGTCATTCTTTCCACGCATATTACGGAAGATGTTGCTATGACATGTGACCAAGTTCTGCTTATGAAAAATGGCAGTATTGAGCAGTATGCATCTATTCAAGAAGTTACTCATCTTGCCAAGGGGAAGGTTTGGGCTTTAGAAATAGATTCAACAACATATGAGCAAGTTCGACAAAATACAGACATACTTATCACGCTAACTTCAAGAATGGATGATGTGGTTGACCTACGCTTTATAGCATCGGATTCCATTCATCCACAGGCTACCCCTGTTAATCCTACCTTAGAGGAGGGATACATGGTTTGGTTAAACAAGAAATAATTTTTTGGCGCTTCTTATGGAAAATACAGTACAAGCTTATGATATTGCCAATCATCCTAATGTTGCTTGCTATTCTTAGCAAGGGATATGATGGGGATTTGCCGAATAATATATTAATATTTGTAGTATTTCCGTTGTTAATCTTGCCTATTATCGCGTTATTATACCAAATTGGCTCTATTCATCTTAAAGAACTACTATTAACTTACCCATTACATAACTTTATTTTTGGATGGGTTCGACCAATTACATTAAGCATAATCTATGCAGCAGCTTTTGTTGTATCATTAACACTTACGAATCATTATACATTTGTAGAGTTAATGGCTGCTTTTATATCATCATTATTTTATATGATTTTAACAGCGTTTTTTCTTATACTTTTTAAAAATGTAGCAATGGGTGTTGCACTTCCTTTAGCTTATTTATTTTATGGGATGTTTACAACAGGTACAGGGCAAGGTTATTTTTATTTACTTCAATGGAGTAGAGCTAATCCTGATATTTCACTTTATGATTGTATAATTGTACAAGGGATTGCAGCGCTTGGTTTTAGTTTGTGGGGTGTCTATTTATTGAAGCATCGAAATAAGTATCACTGGTCATTATAATCTTTTGCGTAATAGAGAGGCAGAGATGCTGTTGAATCAGTGTCTCTGCTTTTCTATTTGTATCATGCTAAAAGTGAAGGATAGCGAGTCATGTAGGCCAAAGCACAAAGTCGATTCCGGACGTAATTATGCCACGGCATAATTGAGCTATAACTACGTTTGAGGCATCTTAACCATGCCTATAAAATATAAGTTGAGGAATTATTTTTAAGTACTTTAAAATAAATATTTAATTTTTTTTTATTACTGTAACCTTTATTAGACTTAATTGTACTAATTAATAGAATCTAAAACTAAGAGCAAAAATGATTAGTAAGATTCACTTTCGCGAAAAGACCAGGACTCACTTCATTGCTGAGATCCTGGTCTTTTTGTATTTGTTCCAAAACTGCTCTTAGCTCAGATAACAGCGATATCATTTTAAACATCTTTCAGCAATGTGATATCACGTAGTCCCTTGATAGATGTTGCCCCTGCTAGTGCGATCGAAACTTTTAATTCATCATATAAATTCGTCATTACTTTTTCGACTCCTTGCTGTCCTTCTAATGCAAGGCCGTAGACGAAGGGACGACCAATGGCAACAGCATCTGCTCCTAAAGCGAGTGCCTTAAGAGCATCCATACCACGATACACACCGCTATCTAAAATAACAGGGATTTGTCCGTTTACAACTTTCACAATGTTAGGAAGAGCATCAAGTGAACCAATTACGCCATCCAATTGGCGACCACCATGGTTTGATACGATAATACCGTCAATGCCGTTTTCTATAGCTAGCTTTGCGTCTTCTGGATGTAAGATTCCCTTCAGTAATATAGGGAGATTAGAACGGCGCTTTAATTCACGTACATTCTCCCAATTTAATGTCGGGTGGAAAATATTTTGCAAAACGCCCTGTACATATGACTCGAATGAATCATCTGGTAAGGAAGCAGTAAAAACAGGATCATTCATATAGTTTCCTCGTGCATACCCAAGTTTTAAAGGTGAAAATTGATTGCGAACATCTTCTTCACGCCAGCCAAGCATGACGGTATCTACAGTTAAAACAATTGCCTCAAAACCAGCAGCCTCGGCTCGAGCGGCCATGCTATAGGCAATTTCCTCATTTGTTGACCAATATAATTGAAACCATTTAGTAGCAGTGGGGGCTGTTTGTGCCACATCCTCAAGTGCATAGCTTGAAACTGTACTTTGAATATAAGGAATTTTTAACTGATCAGCTGCACGTGCAACGGCAAGCTCTCCTTCGTCATGCGCCATTTTGTTCATGCCGACAGGGGCAAATAAGAACGGCGTTGGATGTACTTTTCCGAACAGTTCAATCGACGTATCAATACTTGAAACATCCTGTAAAAAGCGAGGAGTAATTGAGTATTTTTCAAAGGCTGCACGGTTATTTCGTAATGTTTGCTCACCACCAGCACCTGAACGGATGTAACCAAACGGACCAGCTTCCATTTTTTCTGCAACTGCCTTTTCTAAATCTGCAAAGCAAATAGGGAAGGGGGCTTGTGCATTTATATTTTTTAACAGTAGATCGCTATGTGTTGTCTTTGTCATCGTCATCCTCCTACTAATCTTTCTTTAGTTTCGCAGCAAAGCGGTTACCTATTGATTGAATAATCTGAACAAGGATGATTAAGATAAACACTGTCGCATACATCACATCGACCTCATAGCGTAAATGACCGTAACGATATGCGAGATCACCTAAACCGCCAGCACCAACCATTCCTGCCATTGCCGTTGCTCCAATAAGACCTATTGTGGCAATTGTTAAGCCTAAAATTATGGATGGGCGTGCTTCGCGTAATAAGACGTTCCAAATAATGTGACGACGTTTAATACCCATTGCTGTATAAGCTTCCACAACACCTGGATCAACTTCTAAAAGTGCCGTTTCCATAAGTCGCGCAATATAAGGCGCTGTATAAACAACAAGCGGCACAATAACACCTTTTACACCAATAGTTGTGCCAACGATTAGCTTCGTGAACGGTAAAATGAAGAATAGCAAAATAATGAATGGTACCGAGCGAATAATATTAATAAATAAATTGGAAAATTGATAGAGAAATTTATTTTCAAACGATTGCCCCGGGCGAGTTAAAACGATTAAAAGCCCTAAAGGAATCCCAATTAAAATAGAAAAGAATAATGAAATCCCGACCATTTGGAAGGTTTCGATAATAGACTTTCCAATAACATCTGACCAGTCTGCAAAGAAGCTTTGAATGCTATTCATTTAATTCGCCTCCTAATTCCTCAACAGCTACTCCGTTTTCTGTAAAATAATTGAGTGCTTTTTCTACGACATGAGCCTCACCGTGTAAATGCACGACAATATTACCGACAATGCCGTTTTTTAATTCAATGATATTAGCTGTTAAGATATTTGGTTGTACATCATAAACTTTGCTCACTTCTGCAAGTAAAGGTTTCCCGGTACTTTCACCAAGGAATGTTAAACGAATCACACTTCCTGAGACATTTAATTGCTTGATAAGGGAAGGCGATAAATTGCGTTGAGAAATGGTATTTAAAAACTTACGTGTCGTTAAATGCTGAGGCTTCGAAAATAGTTCTATAGCAGAGCCATATTCTACAACCTTCCCTGATTCAAGAACGGATACATCATCGCAAATTTTTTGAATAACATTCATTTCATGTGTAATGAGTAAAATAGTGATGCCGAGCTCACGATTAATTTTCAAGAGAAGCTCAAGAATAGCGTCAGTTGTTTCAGGATCGAGAGCACTCGTCGCTTCATCACTGAGCAAAATCTCAGGCTCTTGGGCAAGGGCACGTGCAATAGCGACCCGCTGCTTTTGACCACCTGAAAGCTGGCTAGGATAGCTATCTAATTTCTCTGTTAAGCCAACAATTTCTGCATATTGTGCAACGCGATTTTTCACTTCAGAGTCGTTATAGCCTAGAAGCTTTAATGGTACCGCGATATTGTTGTAAACAGTCGCTGTTTTCAAGAGATTAAAATGCTGGAAGATCATCCCGATTTTTTGACGTGTTTTGCGAAGGTCATTTAGAGAAAGGGAAGTAATATCTACATTGTCGATCAATACTTTTCCTGTTGTTGGTCGCTCTAATAAATTAACACAGCGAATAAGAGTACTTTTTCCTGCACCGCTGTAGCCAATAACTCCATGAATTTCACCTTTTTTGACATGCAAGTTAATACCATCTACTGCTTTGACGATACCTTTTTTAGTTTTAAATTCTTTTGTTATATTTTCTAATTGAATCATACTGTGATATCTCCTTTCTAAGCCCTTCTTAAAGCAAGAATCTGCTAGTTTTCCGTAGAAGTCTCGCAGATCCTCGATTGTATGAAAGGTCCTTAATCGTCACTTACCAGCCCGGAATAACAGAACCCTTGAATTCTTCTTCAATAAATTTGCGTACTTCATCAGATTGATAAGCTTCAACGAATTTTTTGATCGTTGGGTCATCTTCGTTTTCAGCACGGACTGCAATGTAATTCACATAAGGAGAGTCAGTAGATTCTAAAAGGATGGAATCTTTTTTAGGATTAATGCCAGCATCAAGAGCAAAGTTCGTATTAATAGCTGCCACATCTACTTCACTAAGCTGCTTAGGAATTTGTGCAGCCTCCAATTCAATGAATTTGAAATTCTTTTTGTTTTCTTCCACATCGCGAATAGATGCTGTTAAGTCTGCACCTTCTTTTAATTTAATGATGCCTGCTTCTTGAAGGACAAATAGAGCACGAGCCCCGTTTGTTGGATCATTTGGTAATCCGAATGTTGCACCATCAGGAATCTCATCGAATGATTTATATTTCTCAGAGTATAAGCCCATAGGATTTAAAATTGTTTTTCCTACTGGCACTAAATCTGTTTTGTGATCTTTGTTAAATGCGTCGAGGAATGGCTTGTGTTGATAGCTGTTTACATCAAGATCACCCTCGGCTAACGATGTATTTGGTAAAACATAATCAGAGAACGTTTTTAGTTCAACCTCTAAGCCATTTTCTTTGGCAACTTTTGCAACAATCTCTGTAATTTGTTCGTGTGGACCAGAAGTCACACCCACTACAATTTTATTTTCATTAATAGCCTTATCTTGACTATCTTTACTGTCTTCTTTAGTACCGCAGCCTACTAATGCTGCTACCAATGTGAGACTCGCTAAACCTAGTAAAAATTTGTTTTTCTTTTTCATGAGAAAACCTCCAATGTTGTTTTATCGGTAGTTAAAAATAAAAAAAACTCTCTTATAAACTAAGAGAGGCTCATGAAAAAACGTCCTCTCTTATCTATCAAACGATGATCGTTTGCAGGATTTAGCACCTTCCTTAAAAAAAGGAGGTTGCCGAGCTTCATAGGGCCAGTCCCTCAGCTACTCTTGATAAGAGATTTATAATATTTTTTTGTAAATCCGATAGAACTAATATAAATTATTGGTTATGGTAAGTCAATGGAATTTTTGAAATTTTTTATTTTATTATAATATTTCATCAAGGAAGAAGGCTTGGAATGTCAGTGAGAGTCAACTATGGTGTGGGTTCATTTGGAAGGATTATTAGTGCACTATTAGGGTGTTGTGTCCGGCGGAATGTTGTTATCACAGCTGATGTTGTTCTAGCAGAAGTACAGGGGATTCAGCATATTCGACAGTAAACGGGGCATGTCCAATGTTATCCGCTAGAAGAAGGGCTAGAGCTACCAAGGAAGATAATGAGATGAAAAAACTGTCCCATAGCAAGTGTGAGCTAATGGGACAGTTTTTGGATAGAGGGAAATCAAATACTTATGCGTTAAATAAGTTTAATTTTTCAATTCTACTGATCGCTTCGCGTAAGCGTTCTTCACTAACAAGTAAACCGACCCGCACATAGCCTTCACCATATTCACCGAAACCATTACCTGCCGCTACTGCGATATCAGCTTTGTCGAGTAATACATCAGCAAACTGCTCGCTTGTATAACCTAATGGAACAGGGAGCCATGCAAAGAAAGAGCCCTTCGGTGCGGTTACTTGCCAACCAATTCGCTGTGCTTCCTCGATCAGAACATTTCGTCGACGCTCATAAGTCGCTCTTAGCTCATCCGCGCAATTCTGAGATGCTGTAAGGGCAACCGCTGCTGCTTGTTGCACAGCAGGGAATTGACTACAAAATAGATGATCTTGAATAAGATTAATAGCCGCAATAATATCAGCGTTACCAACTGCAAAACCAATGCGCCAGCCTGCCATATTATACGTTTTAGATAAAGTATACATTTCGATGCCGACCTCTTTGGCACCTTCTGCTTGCAGGAAGCTATTAGGTTTATTGCCGTCAAATCCAATTGCTCCGTAAGCGAAATCATGTGAGACGATAATGTTGTGCTCTTTAGCAAAGCGCACTGTTTCCTCGAAAAATTCAAGTGTTGCAGTGCCGCCAGTTGGGTTATTCGGGTAATTTAAATAAAGAAGCTTAGCCTTTTCTTTTACGTCATCGGATAAAGCATGATAATCAGGCAGAAAATTATTTTTTGCAAAAAGCGGCATGACTTCAAAATTAACATCACCTAATACAACACCTGATAAGTAATCAGGATAGCCAGGATCAGGCAAAAGCATTGTATCGCCAGGATTTAAAACGGCTAACGGTAGCTCGACAAGTCCGATTTTCGTACCACCAAGAATAGCGATCTCTGTTTCAGGGTCGATGTCAACGTTGTATTCACGTTTGTAGAAGTCTGCGGCTGCTTGACGTAATTCTGCTATGCCACGGAATGGAGAATATTTATGATTTTGAGGATTTTCAGCTGCCTCCTGTAATGCTTTTATAATGTGTTGAGGAGTGGGCTGATCTGGATTGCCTTGACCGAGATTGATAACATCGCGCCCTTCTGCTAAAGCAGTATTCACTTTTTGGACCAATGCTGCAAAAAATTGAGTCGGGAGTTGCTGTAGTTTTTTTGAGAATTCCATGAAATGTTCACCTTTTTCAGAATTTAATAATTGATGCAAATACTATTACTTTTTTTACTAATTGTCTAGAGTCTTTATTTACAAAGGGTTTGAAATTCGCTAAAAACCACAGGCGACCAAAAAGAGACCAAATTACAATATCTTATTAAATAAATCAATTGCAGTTTTTTTATCTTCTTTAGTCAAATGACTATATGTGTTCATAGTCAATCCAACATCACTATGACCTAATTGCTCTTGTATAATTTTAAAATTGGCGTCATTACTTAATAAGTAAGATGCACAAGAGTGTCTTAAAGCGTGGAAATTTATCTTTGGTAGTTCAAGTTTTTTCGAATGGCGTCTCCAGGTATTACTTATTGCTGAAGGTACAATAGGGTATCCTAAAAAACGTTGTGACGTAACTAAAAAATCGATGTCTTTACCATCATCATCCTTCATAGGTTTCCATGCGTTGCCTGATCTAATTTTTAATTTTTTTTGATCATTCACTTGTTCTTTAATTTCGTCCATGAACTTTTGAGGGACATTTACAATACGTGATTTTTTATTTTTAGTTGGCCCTAAAATCAATTCTGATTTTTCCTCAGTATCATATTTCAAAGCTTGATCGATTAATATAGTGTTATTAACGAAGTTAATTTTCTCTAGTCTAAGAGCTGCTATTTCAGATTCCCTTAAACCAACTAAGCAAGCTAATTTATAAATTACTCGATATTTAAGGTTTAAACTATTTATGGCTTCTAACATTTGAGATAAATGTTCAGAATCATAAAACTCTAACTCTCTTTGACGAGGTTCTACATGTGGAGCTTTTATTCCGTTCATTGGATTTTCATTAATGATTTCCCACTCAATTGCCTTTGCAAAGATACTTTTTAAAATGCTAAATTTGTTACTTAAATTTTTACGTCCTTCTTTCTTTTCTTCGGAAAAATATTCGACAATGTGGAATTTCTTTATTTTTTTCATCTTCATACTATCAAACATATCAAATGTTCCAGTGTTTAAAATACGTACATAATGTGATTTAGTAGCAGGAGATAGATCAAGTCTCACATAATTGTCTAACCATCGATTACGGAACTCCATAAATGTAATGCTTTCTGTTATCTGTATAACATCCAATTTTGATACTTCAATTTCATATTCTGTAATGGCTTTTTTAATAGCACGATCTGAAAGACTATTTAATGTTACTGTTTTATATTTTCTAATACGTTTACCTGTCTCTTCATCGTATCCAAGTTCAACTGTTATTTTGATACGTGGTTTGCCATTCTTTGCAGGTTCTAACTCTCTATAACTTGCCATTGGTAATTCTCCTCTCTTATAAGCTGAACGGTGAAAATTTGTGCATCACCACCTTTGATGAGAATAAATGTTCTGTTTAAAGTTAAATTTTTTTACCATCTACGTTTTTTAAAGATAATAGTTCGACCGGAACACCTTTTTCTTTAATTGCATCATAGATGGTAAAACATGAATAATTATTTTGCTCCAAAAACAGATCGTCAGGCAATAGCAATTCAACTGCAAATGTATTAGCTTCTATTTCTAATTTATCTGTAGAAAAAAGAGTATGTTTTTTCAAAAAAGAAGTATTTGTATCTGGATGTTGAATAGCATGCCCTAATTCATGGCCACAAATAAAAAACTGAGAAGTTTTATCTGCATCTTGATTGATATGAATAATAGGTACTCTGAAATGCTTGCTGTAATATCCTAAGGCATTACCTAACGGTTCAAATACAATTAGTATTCCCATGTTTTTTGCTATTTTGAAAGGATCATTTGTACCGTGTTTTTTAACTAACTGATTAACAATTGACTTTATTGACATCGCATCCTACACTCCCATTAATCTCTATATTTTTTAGGGGTGAATTTCTGTTTTGCTACACGTTTAGCAAGTCTCAGCGAATTTTCTAAACTTGATAATAACAATTCTCTATCTTCAATCTCTTCTTCACTTAATTCGTCAAGAGTTCTACCGTCAAATGCCGCATGGCCACTTTCAGATAAACCAGCAATCATTTTTTGAAGTTCTAATTGTATATCTTGTTCATCTTTTTCAGTTAGATCAAAGTATCGTTTTTTATCTGTACGACCAAGTAGGTAGTCTACGGATACATCGAAATAATCTGCTACTTTCTCTAAGTTAGCGCCATTTGGAACTTTCTTTTTCCAACCATAGAGAGAATTCCTGCCAAAATATAGTTTTTCTTCTAATTCAACAATAGAAATTTTCTGTTCTTCGCAAAGTTTTTTTAATCTATCAAATGTAGTCATATCAACCATCCTCATGACTTACAAGCACAATAAATTAATCTTTTAACTAAAAACAAATTGACTTTTAGTTCTAAAGCTAATATACTGTGTTCATAAGCTAAGTTATTAGCTAAAAGCAATATAAAAGACAACCTATAAAAACACGTTTATTTCGTTGGGGAACGGTTAAAGTGTTGAGTTCAAAGGCTTTCATAAGTCTTATTTAGCTATGTCTGTATTCTATATTAAAGACTAAAAATAGTCAATACAATTAGCTAATAAATTAGCTTAATTTTTTCCAAATAAGTAAAGCGCTGTGGTACCGAGCCAATGACGGTATGAATTTTCAAAGAAATGAGGTGTCATTATGCCAGAAGATTTAGGAGCACAAGTTAGATCAGAACTATTCAAAAAGAAGATGAGACAAAAGGAATTGGCTGAAATGGTCGGCATTTCAAACGCTTATCTATCAGACATAATTCGCGGACGTAAAGATGGTCCAAAAGCACAAGAGCATATAAAGCACATTCGTAAGATCTTAGATATTTAAGAGTATGTAGGAAGGGAATTTTGAAATGAGAAAAGTTAGAGGTGTCCAAGCATTAGTTGATTACTTAGAATCTATCAATTGTCCAATTGGACAATCAACAATTTACGGTTTAATGCGCACTGATAGTATTCCATTTAATCGTCCAGCGCCAAGAGTTTTACTTTTCGATTTAGATGATATTGATTCATGGTTAGGTGGTGAACTAAATGAACATTAAACCGGTGCCAGTTGCATTAGTTGGTGAAACATTAAAGAGTTTTGCGCCACTGTATGAACTGAACCAGATTGCTTGTGAACTACCGTTAAGCGTTCTATCTGATGTCAAACAGCGCATAGGTGACTGGCTCGCAAGTGGTGGGAAAGAAACAGATCCATACATTAAGCAACAAGTTGCTTATGCTCAGAAGGTTTACCAGGCATTGAAAGGAGGTGAAAAAGGATGAAGCTTCAACCTGCAGATGAAATGAAAAAAGTTTCAAATGAAGCAATTGAAAAATTCAAGAAGGATGCGTTAGCAAGCGAATATTTCACAGACTTAGTTAAAGGCATTGAATCAAAAGCAGAACAAGGTAGCTGTAAATTTGCTTACATTTATCAAGGTGACGAACCACGTATGCTAGGAGTTTTTTCAGCAGAGTTAAAGAAAGCTGGCTATACAATTTTTAATAACAATGGCGTAACTGGCTTCACAGTGGATTGGGGTGAGTAGTGTGGAGGACAACCACGAAAAACAGGAAACATTGTATCGCAGGATTGAAGTCATTGACAAAGAGCTCTTGGCAGAAGCTGAGAAATTAATAGAGTGTAAGAGCTTAACACGCCAAGAGCTAATTTTGTTATTAAAAACGTATCGAATTAAGAATACTTGATACTTAATTCTTCTAATTTTTCTTTTAACTCATCTAGTGATGTTACGTTTTGAACTCTATCAACAATTCTGGAGCCTTTATTACAGTCCCATACGTAAATGTTAGCTTCAATCGACTGCTTTTGATTGTTGAGTCCGCTAACTTCAATATCATAGCCATTCTGTAAGTTACGGTAAATACACTGTTCAGCGTCAATCACTTTAATTTCATAGTTATGTCCTAATTCTTCTAAAATGGACTTTATTTTCTTACTAGGATTTTTAATTTCAAACATTTCAATCACCATCCTTTCTACCAATAGTTTAACAGAAAGGAAATATAAGGAGGAAGAAATCAAATGAAATCAACAGGTATTGTTCGTAAAGTCGATGATTTAGGACGTGTAGTTCTTCCAATTGAGCTACGTCGCACACTAGGTATTGATGTAAAAGATGCATTGGAAATATTTATCGATAAGGATCAAATCATTCTACAAAAATATCAACCAAATACAGAGAAAGATGAGGTTGTTGCTTCGCTGAAAAAGATGGCTGCAGGTGCTAAAAATCCAAATGTGCTCGAGACAATTGATCGTGCAATTAAATTAATTCGGTAGGTGAAGATGAATGAATAAATACACAGGTGAATTTCATGTCCAAAGCGCTGGTAGCGACAAAATTTTCGTTGGTGATCATGTACGTTGTAGTTGGAACTCTAAAGGTGACAGCGGAGGATGTTGGCATGGTGAATTAACACGTATCACTTCGAGAGGTATTTATATTGATGTCGGTAATAAGCGCGATAAATATGTGTGTTTTGCTGATATTCAAGAATTATCTTTAACAGCTTGAAAGTAGGTGAAAAACATGAACGATTGTCTTTTAGAAGTCCTGGGCGATTATTTTGTAGCTAACAATCTAGTAAACCAAGGTTGGGAGTTTCATGAATTTGTGACCGAATGGCAACGAGGAACTATAGTGATGGCCAAAAAATAAGAGCCTATTACCGGTGCAACGGTTTAGGCTCTAGTCAAAATAAATATCTGAAATCAGTATATCAAATCGGGAGGTTGTTTCCTAGTATGACGAGAAAACCACTCGAAAAAACAATTGAAAATCAAATAAAGAAATGGCTCGACTCGCAAGGTTATTGGTGGATGAAAGTACACGGTGACATGTTTCAAAAGTCGGGAGTACCTGACATCCTGGCTTGTATCAATGGAAAGTTTATTGGAATTGAAGTGAAACGACCAGGTGGCGTTGTGAGTGAGCTCCAAAAATACAATATCGAAAAAATTCAAGCTGCAGGAGGTATAGCATTTGTCGCATACAGTGTCGAAGATGTCCGAATTAATCTTGACCGATTCCATGTTATATGAGTATCAAAAGGAAGTATTAAAAGCTGCTAAACCTAATTGGCTCTATGCACTTGATACAGGTACCGGTAAAACAATCTTATCTATTCATCATTATTTGCTTCATAACAACGGTGAACCTCTTTTGATTGTGGCACCACCACAAAAAATTAAAGAAGGTGGATGGGATAGAGATATTCAAACGGTTGTTAATTATTACGGTATTGAAATAAATTATGACCTATTAAGTTACGGCAAGATTGCTAGTGATTGGAAGAATTATAAAGGTTGGTTCGTTATTTTCGATGAATGCCACTATGTAAAAACATCCACATCACAGCGTGGTAAGGCTGCTAAAAACTTAGTTAAAGCAAGTACGTATTTTCTTCTTTTATCCGCCACACCATCAAGTAATGGATGGGTAGATACGATTAATTATTTTATCATGTTTAATTTGGCTCAAAGTAAAACACAATTTGAACGTGAATTTGGCGTATTCGACACCTTATATCTTGGTAAAAGGCGAGTGAATAAGGTTGTTGGATGGACACGTGAAAATAAGCTCAAGCAAATGTACCAATCATTTAGTGTGAAGCTTTCCAAAGATGATTGTCTGGACCTTCCACCAATGATTGTGGAAGATGTATTTTTCAAGCGATCCACGGAGTATTTGAAGCTAAAGAAAGACCGCATTTTAGAGATAGATGGTGAGAAGGTTGTCTTTGATACTTATCCAAAACTAGCGCAAGGATTGCGATTCTACGCCAATCAAAAGAACAAGCTTGAATATATCGAAATGCTCGCAGAGGGTACCAATGAAAACATTATTATTTTCTATAATTTCAAGGCTGAAAAAGAAGCATTACTTTCATTAATGGCAAAGTTGAAGAAAAAAGTGTTTGAGGTTAGTGGTCAAAAATCAGAGTTACCAGCACGCAATCGATGGTCCAAGTTAAAGGGAAGTGTAACGCTTGTTCAATATCAGGCTGGTGCTGCAGGGATTGAATTACAGTATGCGAACCTTGTTATTTTCTACACGCCAACTTATAGCTTGCAAGATTACGAGCAGTCATTAGGTCGAGCATATCGAAATGGCCAGGATAAAAAAGTTACAGTCTATCATTTCATTACCAAAGATACGATTGAGGAATTAATATACGGAGCCTTAAAAACAAAGAAGGACTTCACAGACGAATTATTTGTGAAGTATATGGAGGGGGAAAAATAAATGTTCCAAACAGATGATAAAAACGTCACTGAAAACCGCCGAATTTTTGTAGGCGGTTCGGATGTTCCAATAATTTTAGGTCTAAGCAAATACAAATCACAATTTGAGCTTGCGAAAGAAAAGACTGGCATAGTACCAACCGTGTTTGAAGGAAATGAATACACAGTATATGGCCAAACAATGGAGCCGCAAATTCGCGACTACATTAATGTAATCAACGAAACAAACTTTCGACCGGATACAGTTATTAATAAAGAGAGTCGTATCCGTGGTAACTGTGACGGCGCTGATTATGACGAATCATTATTACTTGAAATTAAAACACATGGTAAAAAGCCAACGATGGATGTTTATAAAGTTCAAATGCAACTGTATATGAATGAATTTAATTTACCTGCAGCTTGGTTAGCACTCTATGAACGTCCAGAAAACTTTGATGCTGAATTTGATCCAGAGCGTTTGAAAATTGAAGTGGTCCATCGTGACGAGTCGCAAATAAATGAGATTTTACAAACCATTGAGTTGTTCTGGAAACGTTGTGAGGCATTGAAACAACATCATGAAATGACAGAGGCTGAATTTTATTCTATTACCTTAAAAGAACAAAATGAGATTGCTATTGTAGCGCAACAGGTAGAGAGATTAGAAAACGAAATTTTTAATCTTAAAAGTCTAGAGGCTGAATACAAGGATATGAAACAAAAACTTTATGGACTTATGATAGATCAAAAAGTGAAATCTTTTGAAACAGACAGGCTAACTATTACAGCAGTATTACCAACGACTTCTACAAAAGAAGTAATTGATATTGCGGCTTTTAAAGAAGCGCATCCACGCATTGCGAAAAAAATCATCGAAGAAAAAACAAGCAATCGTGCTGGATATGTACTAATCAAACCTAAGAAGGAGGCTAAATAGCCATGGCACTACCACCAAATAAACCAAAGAAAACTATTGAAACACCACGTAATTATTTCATCTGGGGACCAACAATGAATGGGAAATCGTATCTTGCGAGTGAATATCCTAATCCAGTTATTTTTAATACAGATGGTAACGCAGCACAAATTGAAACACCGTCAGTAGACTTGAAAAATGAGCGCGATCCAAAGACTGGGGAAATTAAGGTATCTGTAGTTGAACAAATGTTAGGACTCATTAAGGACCTTGAAAAAGGCGGTCACGGCTTTGAAACTGTTGTTATCGATGTAGTCGATGACTTAATCACACTAATTGAACAAGCCATCTGTGAAGAAAATGGTGTTGATTATGTTGGGGATGTTCCATACGGAAAAGGATGGGGCTTACGTAAAACCTTCATTACTTCTATTGTGGTACGTCTTAAAGCCTTGCCGATGAATGTTATTTATATCTCACGCTATGCAACAAAGCTTGAAGGTACTATTGAAAAGCCAATTCCATCTTTAGGGGATAAAGATTTAAACGTAGTAAATGGCAACTGTGACCTAAACATCATGTGTCAAAAAATCGGTAAAAAATATCTTCGCCGCGTAGTGGATCGCCGTAAAAATTATCAACGTGATTGGATTGAGGACGAGCGTATCTTAAAAATCTTAGATTCTGTAATTGGTGCTTTCGATAAAGGTTCTGCTGCAGTACCGCAAACAGAGAGTAAGGTTGAGGAGCTAGCTGAGCCTGTAGAAGAAAAGAAAACATTAACCGAAATTGCTGAAGAAGTGTCGGTTGAACTAGAAGATGGTTCTATTGCTACTGTAGTAACTGAAAAAGATAAGGATGTTGTTTCATCAGAAGAAAATGAATCAAATAGTGTTGATCCTAACATTGAAGAATACGTGAAGGACAACCCACCGCCAGCTAATGAACCAAATACAACTGTAAAAGCACCGCGTACAGCAAAACCAGGTGCACCAAGAGCACCAAGAGCTCCACGCACTAAATGATTTGTCCATATTGTCATGAACCGGCTGAGTTTATCAGTTCAAAGGATTTTTATGGTACGAATTATCGTACCAACTTATATGTATGTAGACCATGTGATGCTAGGGTAGGTACGCATGGGCGGGGTAAAACACCACTTGGCACAATGGCAAACGCTGAATTGAGAGAACTACGTAAATTGTGTCATGCACGATTTGATGTACGGTGGAAGTTTGGAAAAGTAAGTCGTTCAAAAGCTTATGAACAGTTAGCCGATATGATGGGATTAACACGAGAAATGGCACATATCGGTATGTTTGATAAAGAACAATGTAAAAAATTATTATCACTATTACCAAAGGAGACAAAGAATATGAGTAACTTAGCAGCTATGGCTCAAAAATTATTAGCAGAGGGATTTGATCCTAAAACATCACCGGTAGATGATTATGAGGCATTACCGGAAGGTGGTTATGATGTTGTACTTTCAGAGGTACAATGGCGTGTAAATGATAAAGGTACAGAATGGTTACAACTAGACCTTGAAATTTTAAATGAAGGTTATGAAAATCGTAAACATTTTGGAATGATCTTCTTCACCGAAAAAATGATGGAGCGTGCATTAAAACAAACGATGAAATGTGCATCGGCGCTTGATATTGAATTGGATCCATCTGTATTCGGTTCACCTGAGACAGATTTAGTCAATGCATTTAAAGAAGCACTAGGTACCCAATGTGAAATGGATATTAAGCATTCTAAATCTAAAAATGGTACATTTGTTAACTTTTCATTAAGTCAACCGGAGCCATTCTAATATGTTCAAAGTGTATGATTTTGAGGTTTTCCCTAACGATTGGATGTGCGTCATCCTAAATCTGGCCAACAATAGAATCATACGCATACACAACGATAAAGAGCGCCTACAAAGCGCTCTTTCTTCAAAAGATATTCTTGTTGGCTTCAATAACTATCACTATGACGACATCATTTTATGGGCGATATTAACGGACCAGAATCCTTATGAAATTAGTAAACAAATTATAGACAGTACTTTTAGACGGAAAGTAAGTTGTGGTTTTCTTACCCTGGACGTGAAGCAAGAGCTTATAAATAAAGGACTTTCATTAAAAGAAGCAATGGCCAACTTAGGTATGAACATAATTGAAACACCAGTAGATTTCCAACAAGAAGCATTGTCACCAGAGGAAGTTGAAACGGTTTTTAATTACTGTGAAAACGATGTAAGAGCAACCGGAGAAGCTTTTCAAAAACGTGAAGATTATTTCACCTCTAAATTTGAAATTATTGAGACTTTCAAATTACATCCATCTGATGTGAAAAAGACACGTGCAAATTTAGCATCTTCAGTATTGAAAGCATTCAAAATTAAGAGCCATAAGCGAGATCGATTAAAGCTCAGCTATGACAAGCGACTAAAAATAAATGAATTGCCAAAATCGGTTGTAGATTTTTATAACAATATCCATATGTCCTATTTAGAAGGTGGATCCGTAACGGATTTAGAGAAACGACAATTTGAATACAAGCTTGCTGGATTAATTCATACGTATGGCTTCGGTGGTTTGCATGCAGCTAAAGAAAATTATTTAGGAGAAGGGCATTTTCTTCACATCGATGCGAAGTCTTATTTTCCAACGTTAAAGATCAATAACGGCTTTATAAGTAGAGCTGCAAAGATGCCTGAAAGATACGAAAAGATATACCAGGAACGATTAAAGTATCAAGCTGCAGGGGAATCAAAAGAGGAAATATATAAGATATTACTTAATGCTGCAGTTGGTGCTTGCAAGTCAGAGTTCAATGCGCTATTTGATCCGCAACAATTTAACAATATCGTAGTAAATGGCCAATTAATTCTTACGCATTTGATTGTATTATTAGAGCCTTTCATAGAGCTCATTCAATCAAATACAGACGGCTTAATTGTTAAATATGAGGACAAGTCATTCCGACCGATTATCGATGAGATCATTAATCGATTTAGTAAACACTATGAAATAACTTTCAAAGTAAACGAGATTAATAAAATCGCTCAACGTGATGCCAATAATTATTGTGTACGCTATTCTGATGGGAAAATCGTAGCAAAAGGAATCATGAAAAACTTTGAAGGTGGTACCTGGGAACGGAATAGCTTATCAATTATCGATACAGCCCTGGTCAATTACTACATGCATGATATACCCATTCAAAAAACGGTCATTAATATGTTTAAGAAAGATTTATCTGCTTTTCAATTGGTGGCTAAACAAGGGAAATTCGAGGGTTTGACTTGTGAGGTATTTGAGGATGGCCAAATGAAAATGAAACAGCTGCAGAAAGTAATTAGGATCTTTGCAACGAATGACCCAAAGCGTGGTGGTGCTTATAAAGTGCGTGATGAAAAATACCAAAAGGTTTCTAATAGTCCAGAGCAAGTTATTGTGTGGAATGGTGATTTGAAGGATTTTGAGAAACGAAAAATCGATTTGAATTGGTACGTAAAAATGATTCAAAAACAATTATTTGTATAGGAGCGTGTTTCAAATGACAACAGAAACAGTACAAACAAAAGACATTCAAATTAATGTGCTTTTTAAGAAAATGCAAAAGGACGATAAAAAAGAAGTTTTAATGTTTCATATCTTAACAGATGAAACGAAACATGCTGCTGATTTATTAAGATTAACAGGTAAAATGACCATTTTAACAATTTCTGATGATGAGGGGCCCTATGAGCCGATTCAAGCTGAATTTGTGAACTTACAACGTGACAATAAAAAGACTGTGCTCAAATTTAATGTAGCAACAGAGGATGTAGACCGAGTAAACGCTATTTATCCTGCAGCTGGTACGAATATTTCTTTATTAATACAACCTCAACAAATGAGTATTGATGATCTTGAAACGGAGCATGAGGCGTAGAGAGTGATTTCTTAAATAGAAAGAGCAATTCGAAGGGCTTCAAAAGTCCTGTGAATTGCCCTGTTTAATTAATAATTATTAACTCTTGTGTTTTTAATAATAGATTCCTTGTAATTAGTTATTAAGTTTAAAATATATTCCATATTTTCAATGGTTGGTACTATTCCGAAATTGTTAAGATGTTCGTTGAATGAACGTCTACTTATAATCTCTATTGGCTCATCATCTAAGTCATTAAAATCAGCGTAGATTTGTACTGCTTCTCTCATTTTCATTTTTAGATGTTTGTCATCATTAGAAACTCGTTTGGGAGAATTCGTTTTCAAGCTATTCACTTCTCGTCGAATACTTGAAATCTCATCTAGTATTAACTGTTGTACATCAGAAACAGGTGTTTGATTTAATGCTGGTACTTTGAATTCCCCAAAATTCCCTAGGAATGTAGAGTAAGTCGGATCATTTTTAGACTTTTTATAAGTTTGAATAACTGCATTAGCTAACTCAGCCTGAAATTTTACAATTCGATTAAATCGTAAATCTCTTGGGTAAGTTAAATGTTCAATGAGGCCAGTATCGAAAATAAAATCAGTTTTATCATCTTTTATAATAATTGTGGGCTTATCAAATGTTAGTCTCATACCTAATTCGAAAAGTACATTAGGATTTCTGCCACTTATATCACAAATAACAATATCTGCATTGTAAAGGTTCTGGACAATACGTTTATGAATAACGTCAATTTCTCCATCAGAGTTGCTTACAATATCTGTTTTAAATTTAAAATCAGCAACTTGTGATACTGCTTGTGTAATGATGCTTTTAACTTCTAACCAATGTTCCGCAGTATAGTCGAACATAGGAGCAATAGGCATAATAAGTCCACATTGTAATTCTGGATTTTTTTCCAATCTATTTCACCTCTAAAAAATATTGTAATAAATTTATTTTAATAGAGTTGTAACTTAAATGAAAGTTTTAAATGGAAAAGAAAGGAGGTGCTACGGTTTGAAGTCTACAATAAAGCCATTGCGCTATATCGAGCTAGAAGAAAAGAAGCCGAAACACTCATTCGACATATTTTCTACGGACCACAAAAATTATAAAGGTGCTGGTGTCATATTAACAAAAGATATAGTGGTTGTGGATTTTGATACACGCTCAGATGCAGCTGAATATATCTATTCTGTATATCCATCATTACGTGTTGAAACAAATCGAGGGTTTCACCTTTGGTATAAACGTCCAAAGGCTGAGGGAATGACCACACCAATCAAAAACTATACAGATAAAACAACGGTGGCCGGATTAAAGGTCGATTATAAAACAGGCACGCGCTCACAAGCTACGATTAAGCAAAATGGCAAACTTCGACCAATGGAAAATGCTCATTATCTTGAAGATGTGAGTACATTACCAGAGCTTCCTTTGCTCTTGTATCCTTCTAAATTAAAACATAATTTACTAGGCATTAAAGAAGGGCAAGGGCGCAATAGTGCAATATATAGTCATTTGCTCACAACGCTAGAACAGTATGGCACCGATATGATCGACAACGAAACGCTGCAGGTACTTGCAACCTTTATCAATACCAAAGTATTTGCTGAAGCAATGGACGATGACGAGCTTAATAATACTATCAAGTCAGTGTTAGATAAAAAGCCAGCACCTAGTTCACAACAATGGCTAAATCCAAAAGACATGGTCATGACTAGTGAAGTATTGGCTAAACGTTTGGATCTTCATTATTACAACAATCAAATTTATTTTAAGCAGCTGGACCGTTACATTAGCGATTCCAACAAACTACTGCGTGAAATAGACAAGAATATTAAATTAAAGCCAGCTCAACATAAGCAGCTACTTGAACTATTTAAAATTAAATCTAATGTTGTAGAGGATAACGATTTTGTTATTCAGCTGCCTAACGGTGTGATTATCGATGATGGTGATCCAATAATAATCGATGCAGGCTTTACACCGTATTATTTAGATGTTCAATACGATGAAGAAGCTTATGACGAACATGTTGATGCTTTCTTAGATTTCTTCACTTGTAATCGAAAAGATTTAAGATACGTGATTGAAGAAATGTTTGGCCATATTTTAATGACCAAAGGCTTTCCACACAAAGTATTCTTTTACAAGTCGGAAAAAGGGAACAATGGTAAGTCAACGTTATTAAAAATGTTAACTGCATTTACCAACGGTCTTGAGACAAACGTGCCTTTAGATAAATTTGATGATGATACAGCCGTATACGGCATGTCCGGTAAATTAATGAACATCGCCGATGATATTGATGCTTCATACCTGGACAAGTCGGCCAATTTCAAAACACTTGCATCTGGTGATCCAGTTATGTTGCGACCAATCTATTCAAGCCCAATTACCATACGTTCAAAGGCAACACTTATTTTTACATGTAACAAAATGCCACAATTCAAAGATAAATCGGGTGGTATTGGTCGGCGTTTAGTTGTGATTCCTTGTGATGCTGAGGTTAAAGTTATTGATGAAAATTTAGATGAAAAACTTTCGAGTGATACAGCTAAGTCTTACATATTAAAGCTAGCACTCGAAGGAATTAAGAGAATACGCCAGAACGGAAACAAACTATCTGATTCAGCCACAATTGAACAGCAAACCATTGAATACTTTATTCAATCCGATAGTGCTCTTTCATTCTTGCATTATTATAGTGATGAAATTGAAGATAAAAGAACCAGGGATGTCTACGCAATGTACGTGGCTTACTGTGAAGATGAGGGGCATAAACCCGCTGGAAGTACCGAGTTCGGTCGTCGTATGAAGAAGGAAGGTTGGGAATCAAGGGTTGTAAAAGTTATGGGCAATTCCGTACGAGTTTATAAAAAGGTTACGGATGAGGCAACAGATGAAGGTATATAACTGTAACCATCTTAAAAGCCTATTTTATCAAGGGTTTAGAATGATATTCATATGAAGAATGGTTACAGATAAAAAAATACATCTGTAACCTCTACAAACCCTTAATATATATATATTTATATATATATTTATTTTTTTGTTACAGATAAATAATAGATATAAGTATATAAAAAATAAATAAAAGAAAAAAAGAAAGAAATAGAAAAATATATAAAGAAAAAACGCTTAAAAATCTGTATATCTGTAACCAGAGAGTTTGAAGCGTTGATATATCAATGTTTTTAGGGTTACAAACATCCTGTAACTGCTTGTATCTATATTTGTAACCAAATTAATAAGGTAGGTGCTGCACATGTACGAATGGTTGAAGGATTATCGAAAGCTTGAAGAACAAATTACTTACCTTGAATACAATCTCGATAAAACAAAGCGTGAATTATCACGTTGGGAAAATGTAAATGATTTAGGTAAGTACAAGCTAGAAGCTGAATCATTGGGTGCAAATGTAGAAGTAAAAATCGAAGCAATCGAATATGAATTGGCTCATAAATTAAATGATCTTTATGATTTGAAAAACCTTATTAGCACATTCGAAGGGCTTGAATATAAAATACTTTATCGTAAGCATGTGGAAGGTAAGACACTTGAAACAATTGCTAGTGAATTAAATTACAGCACAAACTATATTAAGATGAAACACGCTAACATTATGCGTATGATGCAATATGCTGAAAAAGTATCATCTAAGTAATGTATTAAAATAGTACCTTACCATGTAGTGGCTGAATCTATTGAAAATCCGTTATATGATAGTAGTATCAAAAAGCGCACGGAAATGCGTTAACAAAATTGCCTTACAAGTAGTACGGTCTTTTGTTATTTTGTAAATATTTAATGTATAATATTCCCTTAGAACGAATGTTTGTGTTATTGTGAATTTAACAAATATTTTATAGGGAGTGGCGAGATATGGATTATGATCTACAAATTGCACAGAAAGTAAATGAGAAGGCAAAATTAATAGGAGATATGGAAATAAAAAAAGAGTGTTTTCTCGACGAGCTTACGAAATTTACAATCAGGTGGTTTGACGAAACAACTTTATCCACTGTAAAAAAAGATGGAGAAAAATTTGCTGCATTGGGTGATGAAAAAGCCAAGGAACTTAAAAGAGAAATAGAAAAACTCATAGAAAGAAGCTCCGAACTTGTCAGTGAATATATGGAAAAAGAAAATATTTGGTGGCATGAAAAAGAAGATAGTTCACTGTATTACCCGCAAAACAATAGATTGCTAGAAAAACAGGAAAATGCAATAAGAATAATGTTAGGTGAACTAGGGAAAATTTTAATCAAATACAAGATTGTAGATGCTTCTGCTATATATACAAGAGATTATTCCGGAGGCTGGAATTATGATGGTCAACGTAGATTAAAATATGCTTACGGTATTACTTTTACAGAAGAACTTTATAAAATTAATAATGAGTATATTAAATTAATTGAACAAGCACAATCTATTAATAACCGAATTAAATATTTACAAGAACAAAGAAAAAGCGAAAATGTAGGAGAATGGTGGCAATCGCTATAATTATGAATAAAAGGTCTACGTCTATTCAGATGTAGGCTTTTTATTATGCATATGAAAGGGTGTGACACGATGCTAAAGAGTTGTGCATATTGTGGTGGCATACATAAGCATGGGCAACGGTGTCCATCTAAGCCAGCAGCTACAAAGAAGACTACATACATTGATAGATTCAGGTGGTCCAGAGCATGGAAGAGTAAGCGTGCATACATAGCTGACCGTGACAAACATCTATGCCAGGTGTGCTTACGTAACCTACACAATACACAGATACAATATAACTTCATAGACTTAGAGGTACATCATATAGAACCTATAGCAGATGCATGGGATAAGAGACTGGATGATGACAACCTAATCTCTCTTTGTCGTTATCATCATGAGCTTGCCGAGAAAGGTTTAATAACAAAAGATAAATTAAAAAATATAATTCGTGAGAGTACCCCCGGGGTTTTGGATTAAAAATATCGAAATTACGGTACACCGACTGCCCCCATTTATTCAAAAAAAATTCCCTAAATGAAAATTTTTAAGGAGGTCGAATTGATGTTTTGGGTATCAAAATTATTTTACTATTTTCAAAAAAAATATACCGAATACTTTAAGTTAAATGACGGCAATCATAAACAGTGTATTCGGTGTAATGAAATTATTTTAGTAAAAGATAATTATTGTCTTTATTGCGGTAATCCTAACCCCAAATAGATTTCTTTACAGTTTCACTAACTACATCTACAAGAATATTTTTAAGCCCATCTTTTATGTATGATTGGGTTTTATCAATATATTTCTTATATTTTGCGATAGCTACTGGTGTAGAAGGTTTTTCAACTAATAAATCAGGTAAAGCTAATTTAATAGTTTCTTTATGGTCATCGGGTAAATCTTCATCAAGAGCAAGTAACTCAATAGCATTTTCTATTACCCTTGAGGTCCATGGATATTGCAAGCCGCAATTATGACAATATGCGGGTCTCTTATATTTACTGGCTAAATCTAGGACACCAGGGACAATATATTTACCCTGAATTGAAGCGTTACAAGATTCACAATTTGAAATTGTAGTTTCACCGCAAGTCTTACAATGCTTTGTATAGTTAGATGAACGACTTGAAGAAACATGACCATTTAAACAAATTGTAGCATTATCATAGTATCCACTCATTTATATCACCTCCTTTTAGGTGATTATATCAAATATTTTAAGGAGGTGAGGAAATTGGCTAGACCGTCTAAAAGTGTCAAAACAATGAGTAAGAATCTAACGAAAGAAGAAATCGCTGTTCGTACTCAAACAGAAGAAAAATTAAAGGGTGCTGCCGATGAAATCTTGCCTCCTACTCATTTGAATGCAAGGCAAAAGAAAATTTTCAATTTCATTGTGAAGGAATTACAAGCGAGTGGGATTCTAGGGAACCTTGATATTTATATTTTAAGCACCTGTGCGGTAGCCATTGACCGAGTACAACAAATTGAGCGAATCATTAACAAGGATATTGAACGGCTTTTAGATCGAAACTTATTGAGTGCTAAAGATAAGTATTCAAAAGAGTTTTTCCGTTGCTGTAATGAATTAAGCCTGTCACCACAAAGCCGAGCAAAGCTAGGTAATATTAATTTCCAAGTTCGAGTGGAAGAAGATGATCCACTGTTAAAAGTATTGAGTGGTGGTAAAAAATGATATTTGAAAAGGCGGTAAAATACGCTGAAAGAGTTGTAAAAGGTAAGGAGATTACAACAAAAGAGGTCATTATTCAATGTAATTGGTTTTTAAAAGACTTAGAAAAGCAGTATGAGGATGATTTTGATTACTATTTCGACACGGAAGAAATAGAAAAGATCGATGGACTATTGGAATTACTTCATTTTGCAACAGGTTTAGGAGTTGCAGGGAAAACTATTTTAGAAGGCTTGGAAGGATTCCAGGCTTTTTTTCTTGTCAATATATTCGGTTGGCGTTTTAAAAACGATAAAGAAAAGTTTAGGTATCGTGATATTACGTTGTTCATTCCTCGTAAGAATGCAAAGACGTTCATTTGTGCTTTAATCATCATCATCTTAATGCTTACAGAGGATGATTATTCGGAGTTTTATTCTATTTGTTTGGATCGTGAGCTTGCAGGTGAAGTTAAAAAGGCTATGACACAAATTATCATGGCTAGCCCTAACATAGCTAAATACTTTGTGATTCCCAAAACATTGAGTGGCCGTATCGTTTGCACATTAACGAATAGTTTTTACCAGGCACGTACTGCAGAGGCGAATAGAAACAACTCAATCCGGCCATCTGCTTTTATTGCTGATGAAGTGGGCGCATTTAAGGATTACAAGAATATAAACGCCATGAAATCAGGGCAATTAAACGTTAAAAATCCATTACGCTTTAAATTAACAACAGCCTACGCTGAGGATAAATCGATCATGCTGGAAGAATTGGCGTATGCAAAGAAAGTCTTTAATGGATTTATTGAAGATGATCGCATGTTTGCACTGCTTTATTACGCTGAGGACGAGCATTTATGGGACGATACAGGGCTATTACAAGCGAATCCATTGAGAGTTGAGGAAAACTATAACGAGATACGAGACAGCCGTAAATCAGCCATAGAAAAGCCCTCAGAACGCGAAGAATACCTATGTAAACACATGAATCACTTTTTACCTTCTAATAGTGGTGAAGCGTATGTAAATGTTGAAGACTTGCGGAAATGTAAAATGGATAATTTTGATTGGTCAGGCCGTCAAGTATGGCTAGGTTTAGACTTGGCCATGACGAATGATAACTGTTCATTCTCGATGGTGACAGAGGAAGACATGCAAATTTATTCGGATTCCTACGCGTTTGTACCAACTGAGCGTATCCCTGATAAAAACCGTGTTGAAAAGATTAATTACTACGATCACATTAAGACAGGAAAATGTTTTTCTTGTGGTGATATGACTGTTGATTATGGTTTTATTGAACAAATGATTTTGGAAGTAGAAGAAAAATTCAACGTGATTGTAATGGGCGTAGCGTATGACCGTTATAACTGCCTTTCTACTGCTCAAAAACTAGAAAAGGAAGGTCTAGTTACTGTGGAAGTAAAACAGCATTCAAGCGTGTTACATCCAGCTACAAAGCTATTAAGAGAAAAGATTATGAACAAAGAATTTCACTATACCGAAAATGAATTGCTAGAAGAAAACTTTCAAAATGCAAAAGTCACTGAGGACACGAACAAAAATATCTACGTTAATAAGAAAAAATCAACTGGTAAGGTCGATATGGTTGTTAGTCTAATCAACGCGATCTATTTACTGCAGCATGATGTCATCTTTAATCCTGATTCTGATTGGGGCGCACAAGTCATATAAGGAGGTGAGATTGTGGGATTAATAAAAGAGTGGCGTGAATGGCGTGATTATAGATGTATTCAGGAGTTTCGTGAAAGTGGAATGGATGAATTGTTGCTGCAAGCAGGTTTAACAAGTGCAGTTTTAACAAAGGAAGAAGCGCTAAGTATACCTAGTGTTGGCACCTGTGTAGATTTGATTTCGGACATTATTGCAACTTTACCTATCAAATTGCACAAAGAAACCAGCGGTAAAGTTGATGAAATGGAAGAAGATAGACGAATTATTTTGCTTAATGACGAGACACACGACACGCTAGATGGCTTCCAATTTAAAAAGGCCCTAGTAACTGATTACTTGTTGGAGGGTGCAGGGTATGCATATATCAACCGAAGAAGAAACAATGTCGAAAGTCTTCACTATGTAGAAAATCGAAATGTATCGGTGCTAGTTGGTATTGATCCGATATTTAAAAGCTATGATATTTCCGTTAATGGAGTGAATTATCGTGAATTTGAATTTATAAAGATCGCTCGAAATTCAAAAGACGGTGTAACAGGTAATGGCATCATTAAGGATCACAATAAAATTTTATCTGTAGCGTACAATACGCTAGTTTATGAGGATTCGCTTGTTAGGACTGGCGGTAATAAAAAAGGTTTCTTAAAGTCATTGGGCCGATTGTCAAAGGATGCAATTACGGAATTAAAAACAGCCTGGAACAATTTATACAAGAACAATACAGAGAATATTGTTGTATTAAATAATGGCTTAGATTTCAAAGAGGCGTCGAGCACATCGGTTGAAATGCAGCTGAATGAAAACAAAAAGACCAATTCAAGCGAAATAAATAAACTTTTCAAAGTACCTGATAGCATTTTGGATGGATCAGCCAATGAAGAAGTGCATACAAACTTTATTAAAAATTGCATACTGCCGATTATTCGAGCAATTGAAACGGCATTGAACAAGGACTTGCTTCTTCCATCGGAAAAAGAGCAGTCTTTTTATTTTGCTTTCGATATGAAAGAGCTTGTTAAAGGTGATATTGAAAAACGTTTTAAAGCTTATGAAATTGCTGTTAAAAATGGTTGGATGCAAGTAGATGAAGTTCGTTATTCAGAAGATCTGCCGCCGCTGGGGTTAGATTTCATTAAGTTAGGCTTGCAAGATGTCTTGTATGATCCAAAAACACGGACGATTTACACACCAAACACGAATAAAACAGCTGATATTTCAGATGGTGGCCAAGTATCCGAGAAGGGAGGTGAAGAAGTTGAGGATTGAAATTAGAGAAAATCAAGTGTTGCTAGATGGCTATGTAAATGCTGTAGAGCGTGAAAGTCGTGTTTTACCTTCACCAAGAGGACGATTTAAAGAAAAAATTCGTGCCAAAACGTTCGAAAGAGCTTTGGATAAGGCTGAAAATGTGGATTTATTATTCAATCACGACAAAAACCGTAAGCTTGGGTCATTACAAGAGGGCAATTTGCGACTCTATGAGGATAACATCGGTTTACGTGCTATTGCTCATGTATCTGATGAAGATATTATTCAAAAGGCGAAAGACGGCAAGCTGAAAGGGTGGTCATTTGGCTTTGTCGATAACAAACCATCATGGGAAGACGGAGAAGACGGCATTCAGAAACGCACATTAGAGGACATCGAACTATTAGAGGTGTCTATTTTAGATAAAACGCCAGCTTATGTTGCTACTTCAATTGAAGCACGCGGAGAGGAACAAGCAATTTCTGAAACTCGCGGTGCAGATTTTAAAGCCGAAATTGAAAATCGCTCAGAAGAAACACGTTCTAAAAAAGATATTGATTACTCATTGTATGAAAAAGAAATTGAGCTTTTAAAATTGAAAGGTGGAAACTAACATGAAAAAAGGTATTAAGAAATTTATTGAAACGCGATCTATGCCATCACTAGTTGAGCAGCGCAACAACTTATTAGATGAAATGGACAATTTACTAAAGGGTGCCAAAGAAGAAACACGCGCACTAACTGACCAAGAATCAACTCGTTTTGATGAAGTCAAAAAAGAAATCGCTGGGCTTGATAAAACAATCGCTGCATTGGATGAAGCACGTTCTTTAGATAAAAAAGAACCTGCTAAACAAGCTGAAAAACGTACTCTAGAAGAATCTGAAACGCGTGCTTTTGAAAATTACATTCGTGGGGTAGTGGAGGAACGAGCAGATGTTAATTTAACTGTAGGGGCAAACGGTGCCGTAATTCCTTCCAGTATTGCAAACAAAATCATTCAAAAGGTATATGATATTTCACCGATTTATCAATTAGCAACTCGCTATAATATCGGTGGTTCATTAAGTATTCCTTATTATGATGAATCTGCAGGAACAATTGAAATGGCTTATGCAGATGAATTTGTGGAATTAGAATCTACAAGTGGAAAATTCACATCAATTGAGTTAAAAGGTTTCTTAGCAGGTGCATTAAGTAAAGTGTCTAAGTCACTCGTTAATAATTCTCAATTTGATCTTGTTTCATTTGTTGTGGGGAAAATGGCTGAATCAATCGCAAAATGGATTGAAAACCAATTATTAAATGGGACACAAAATAAAATTACAGGCCTATCAACGGTTAAGCAATCTGTAACTGCAGCAGCCGCAACAGTATTAACAGCAGATGAATTAATTGATGTTCAAGAAGAAGTACCTGACGCTTTCCAGGGCAATGCTATTTGGATTATGAATAAAACTACACGTAAAGCTATTCGAAAATTGAAAGATGGACAAGGCAACTACCTATTAAACAAAGATGCTACAGCTCGTTGGGGATATACTTTACTAGGTAAAGATGTTTATACATCGGATAATATGTCCGGAATGGAAGCAGGGAAAACAGCAATTTACTATGGTGATATGTCGGGCCTTGCAGTAAAACTTTCTGAGAATGTTTCGATTGAAATTCTACGCGAAAAGTATGCTACTCAACACGCAATTGGTGTTGTTGGTTGGATTGAAATTGATTCAAAGATTGAAAATGAACAAAAAATCTCTAAATTAGTTATGAAATCAGCGTAGGGGCTAAACTCTACGCTTCTTTTATTGGAGGTGACAGGATGAAAGTAAAAGCACTTGTAAGCTTTTCGGGTAGCGTCACAATGTCTAAAGATGAAGTTAAAGTGTTGTCTAAAGAAGCTGCAGAGGACTTGTTACAGGCTGGCCACGTAGAGGAAGTTGTTACAAAAAAGCAGGTGAAAACTGATGCAGGTTAGTGAAATTACGCCAGGTGAGCTGGCTAAATATGCGAGAGAAGATGAAACGGATACAGAAGTCCTTTCAACTTTTACACTTATTCTATCCGCTGTAAAGGCTTATATAAAAGGCTATACAGGGTTATCGGATGAACAACTAGATACAAAAGAAGATGTTTCTATAGCTGTATTTGTGCTTGCGAATGAAATGTATGAAAACCGTATCTTTACAGTGAAAGATAACAATGTAAATAAAGTTGTTCAATCTATTTTAGATATGCACTCTATTAATTTACTTTGAGGTGAGCATTATGAATCCTGGAGATTTAAGACACAGAATTGAAATTTTCACTAATCAAAAGGCAAAAAATGAATTAGAAGAAACAATTTATAAATTTCTACCTGTTAAAAAAATATGGGCGGCGATCATTCCACAAACAGGCTCGCTACAAAAACAAGTTGCTGACACAGTACTAACGAATGTCACGCATAAAATCATTGTTCGTTACAACGCTAGTAAAGACATTACAAAGGATATGCGTATTGGTTATAAGGGTCATGAGTTTGAAATCAAATATATTCTTAATCCTTATTTTAAGAATGAGACGCTTGAAATCTTTGTCCAGGAGGTGTTGAAGTGAGCATTCAAATGAACGGTTTAACTGACTTTCAAAGAGATTTATATAATACAGCAACAAAAAGTCTTCCAAATGAGGCCCCAAAATTGATGCGTAAAATTGGCTCAAAAGCAAGAACAACTGTGGCTAAAAAATCTCGCAGTCTTGTAAAAAAGAAGACAGGAACATACCACAAAAAGTGGAAACGTGGTAAAGTCTTTGTCGGTTATCACGGCGAATTAGTTGTACGTGTTTATAATTCATCACCTCACGCACACTTGGTGGAGGATGGCCACTGGATGGTAGACCACGAAGGCAATAAAACAGGTGATTTTGTGCCAGGTAAAAAACCATTGGACAAGGGCATGAGAGAATTTGAAGCCTCAGGTGATGTAGAAATTGAAACAGTAAAATGGCTTGATGACCTGTTGAAGAAGGCGAAACTATGATTACTTTTAAACAAATTAAAACGACAATTAATAAGAAATTGCTATCGAATTTTGATATAGATGTTTCAAGTAAATCAGCGAACGAGGGCTTTACTAGGCCATCATTCAAAGTGGAATTAGATAATGTGAGGCGAGAGGGCTATTTAACACAAGTTGAAAAGTCTTGTACGGTTCGCATTTTTTATTTCCCTGCAGATGAAATTGATAACTCCGTTGAATTGTTAGATGTTCAAGAAAAGTTAGGCGATTTATTCGACTTGAAATTCACTGTTGAGGATCGCCATTTAGGTATAAACGAACCGAATTTTGATGAAATAGATGGCGTGCTGCAGTTTGAATTTGATCTTCAATTCTTTGATGGACGTGAGTCAGGAATCAACATCGAGGATGAAATTAACAACGGTAAAGATTGGTATGAAAAACATCCAATTGAGCTTATGGGCGAATTGGATGATGAGGAAGGGGATTAAATAATGGGCCTACCGCAAATTAATATTGAGTTTATAGGTAAAGCTGAGAATGTTATCAAACGTAGTCAGCTAGGAATTGTAGCTTTAATTTTAAAAGATGATGTGCAAACAGCTGATACAGTGATTTATAAAAACATTGAGGATGTGCCAACAGATGGATGGTCTCCAACAAACTTAGATTATATTCAATTAACGTTTAAGGGTACACCTGGCAAAGTAATTATTGAACGTTTGCCATCAACTGCAGCCGATTACACTGATGCATTGATACGGTTAAATAATAAACGCTTTAATTACTTGGCTATACCAAGTATTGGAGATAAGGAAACAATAACCACAGCTTCTTGGATCAAATCCAAACGTGGCCAGAAAAAGACTGTTAAAGCTGTACTACCTAACTGTAAGGCGGATCATGAAGGGATTATTAACTTCACAACAGGCGGAATTAGAGTGGGTGAAAAAGAGTACACGACAGCTGAATACACATGTCGTATTGCAGGCATTTTAGCGGGGTTGCCATTTACTCGATCATCTACTTATTACGAGTTGAACGAAATCGATGCTATTACAGAAATAGAAGATCCTGACGAAGCTGTTGATAATGGTGAACTTATTCTTATCAATGATAGTGAGGTTATTAAAATTGGACGAGGTGTAAATAGTTTAACGACACTTATAGGGGTAAAAACGGAAGACTTTAAATCAATTCGAATCATGGAAGTGCAAGACCTGATTAAAGATGATATTCGTACAACCTTTGATAAATATTATGTCGGTAAATTAATCAATAGCTACGATAACCAGGTTCTATTTATACAGTCTGTAAATGTTTATTATGCAGGGTTAGGGGGGCAAGAAATACTAGATCCTAAATTTGATAACTTAGCAGAAGTAAATGTGAAAAAACAGCGTGCTGCATGGGAGAAAATAGGTGTCGATACATCCGATTGGGACGATCAAAAAGTCAAAGAAAGAACTTTTAAGCGCAATGTATTTTTAGCCGGAAAGGTCAAAATTGTTGATGCGATGGAGGATTTAGATTTAGATATTACAATTTAAGGAGGGGAACACATGGAAAAGTTTAAGTCTAATCGCGTTATTAATGGCACATATGGTAGCGTGTGGGTAAACAATGAAAAATGGCTAGATGTTGAGGAATTTGAAGCTAAAGTTTCTATTGATTACGAAGATGTAAATATGGCAGAAGATCCAGCCACTCATAAAAAAATGACAGGTTGGACAGGTGAAGGTTCTTTAAAAGTGAAAAAGGTGTATAGCCGAGGTGCGAAGTTATTAGCAGCCGATGTTAAAAAGGGTAAGGTACCCGAGGTAAATATCGTAGGTAAGCTTGCTGATCCTGACGCTTTCGGTTCTGAACGTATGGCCATTAAAGAAGTAACTTTCAGTGAATTCATGTTAATGCAATTTGCACAAAAAACAGTCGGAACGGAAGAATTACCATTTGCCTTTGCGGATTACGATCTAATCGATTTAATTAGTGCCTAAATAAATATATCGGAGGAAATATAAATGTCTAAAAAAACAATCAAACGATTATCAGTAACAGATTTAATTAAGGAAAAAGAAAAGTACCAAGTGAAGGATGATGTTACTGAGGAAGTACTTGTAGAGCGTTTAGGCGTTGATGTAGTTTTACGTAAACCTGAAAAATCTCTTTGCGTAGATACTATGAAAATGGCTCGCGATGAAAATAATGATACAGACGCAGATACGTACATGGTGTATAACACGATGGTTGAACCAAATTTAAAAGATGCAGAATTACAGAAAGCATATGGTGTTACATTACCAACCGACATTGTGGTGAAAATATTTGATCCTGGTGAAATTGAACAATTATCAGGTATAGCATTTGAATTAGCAGGGTATAAAAAAGGCGGGGTTAAGGCTATAAAAAACTAATTGATAGTGATGATGATTTTTATTTTCTTCATCACTATATACAAAAAGGTCACACACTCGATTATCTGTTGAACTTGCAGTATGACGAAAAGTTGTTCATGACTGCAAGTTTGGATAAAGAGTTGGAAGAAAGAGATAAACGTATGAAAGCTGGAGCGATTGCAACAATACCGTTCTAGCTTTTTTCTTTTGCTAAAGGCGGTGAGGAAGTGGGAAAAAGGGTTATATCTGCAGTCTTATCGTTGAAAGATCGTGATTTTTCTAGCAATTTAAAACGAGCGAGTGAACGATCAGATGATTTCGGCCGAGGTGTTACCAGGGTAGGAAATCAGATACAACGATTCGGGCAAGGTGCTACCAAGGCATTTAAAACGGTAGCGATGGGTGTCGGAGCAGTAGGTGCTGCCGGAGTTGCGGCATTAGGTGCAGGCGTTGCAAAATCCATTTTTGATATGGATAGTGCTTTTGCTACGTTGCAAGCCCAAACTGGTGCAACAGCCGAGCAAATGGAAGTATACGGTAGTGCAGCAAAAGAAGTATTTAGCAAAGGGTACGGAGAAAACATCGATGAAGTAACAAATGCATTGGCTCGCGTCAAACAAAATATGAGTAATATCGATAATGGGGAAATTAGTAAAGTTACTTCAAATTCGATGTTATTAGCAAAAACATTTGATTCTGACGTAAACGAAGTCACACGTGGCGCGAACAACATGATGGAAGCTTTCGGTATCACGTCAGAAAAGGCGTTTGACCTTTTTACAGCAGGTGGCCAACGTGGTTTGAACTTTAGTAATGAGATGTTTGACAATGTTGCCGAGTATTCATCTTTGTTTGGCAATATGGGGTATAGCGCGGAAGAATATTTCGGCATCATGGAAAGAGGCTCAAAAGCTGGCGTTTACAATTTAGATTACGTGAATGATGTCATGAAAGAGTTTCAGATCAGGGTTAAAGATGGCTCGAAATCAACAGATGAAACATTCTCAGCCATGAGTAAATCAACATTTGATCTTTGGGAATCATTCAATAGGGGTGAAGCAACTGTCGCTGAGGTTGCAAGTGCTGTAACAAGCGAGTTGAAAGGTATGGATGACCAGGTTACTGCCAACCAATTAGCTGTATCACTTTTCGGTACAAAATGGGAAGACCTCGAGGCAGGGGCTATGTATGCAATGCTTGGTTCAAAAGAAGCTATGTCGGATTTTGAAGGAGCTACGGATTCCGCATCAGCCAAAGTGGAAGGGAGCCTTAAAAATAGGCTAGTTTCGTCTTGGCGTGAACTGCAGGTAGGAATAGCTGACGTTGTAAACGGAGCAGGAGCGCAGGAGTTTTTACAAGGTGTTGCGGATAAAGCTGATGAACTTGTACCAGCAATTCAGGGCGTTGTTGAAAAAGCTTTTGAATTTGGTAATACGGTGAGAGAAAATTGGGGGCCAATTAAAGAAACTCTTATTGGTGTGAGTACAGCGGTAGCCGTTGTAGCTGCAGGAATGGGGGCTTTGAAAGTTGTCACAACAGTAACGTCAATGATTAGTAGTTTTAAAACAGCTATGGGTCTTGCTACTGCAGGTCAATGGGCTATGAATACAGCTATGCTAGCCAGTCCGCTCACTTGGGTAGTTGTTGGTATTGCTGCAGTAGTTGCGGCAGGTGTCGCGTTATATCGTAACTGGGATGTAGTTAAAGAGAAAGCAGGCGAGTTGTGGGGTAAAGTGACGGAGGTATTCGGTGGTATTTATGACTGGGGGATGTCTAAAATCCAACCTGTAACCGGATTTTTCCAGGGCTTATACGAAAAGTTTGTTAGTTTTAAAGATGCAATTACTAGTTTTAAGTTACCTGATTGGGTGTCGTCAATTGGCGGTACACTAAGTGGGGCGGCATCGAAAGTAGCAAGCTTTTTACCATCGTTTGATGTAGGGACTAACCAAGTTGCGAGTGATATGACTGCTAATATTCATAAAGATGAAATGATAATTCCAGCACGCCAAGCGGCTCGTATCCGTGCTGCAGGAGGGACGATTGATAACATCGATCAAATGATTCAACCGAAATCTGTTGCAGTGGCAAAGCCTGCACCATCGGGCAATACATCACAAGCAACACCTTCGAATAATGGTGGTATTTCACTTGTTATTGAAAATATAAATGCAAAAGGTGTAACGGCAATGGAAGTGGTAAATGAAGTGGTGCCATTATTAAAATTAAGATTGGCCAATATGTAGGGAGGTTGAAAAAAATGGATATATTTTTAAGTATCAATAACCGCAAACAAATTATTCAACTTCCTATTGTGCCATCTGAATTTAAAATAGCTAGCCCGATGAATAATGAAACATTCACAACCATTAACCAGGGTGATATTAAAGTAATTGGCCGTAGGGGATTGAAGTCGCTAACGATTGAAAGCTTTTTTCCTTCAAAACATTATCCCTTTTCTCGAAATCGAGCCTATAAAGGTTGGGAATACGTTGAAATCATTGAATCTTGGATTGGTAAGAGAGTCCCTATTCGTTTAATTATCACAAATACACCAATTAATTTAGCAATGACTATCGAAAACTTTGATTATGGACCACAAGATGGTTCGGGTGATATTTATTACAGTCTCAGTCTATCGGAATTTAAGTTTATTAATCTTGATAAGAAGAAGGTGAAATGATGGCTCATGAATTATGGTTGATTAAGGGTGGTACCAAGACGAATATAACACCAATGATAGGCACTTTAACCTGGCGTAGTAACATGGCGGAATTAGGGGATGAACTTAATTTTAGCATTGCTTTCAATGATACAAATTACTTTCCAGTGAATCCGTGCGACATAGGCGATATGGTTGTTTTGCTTAACAATGGAAAAGAAATCACGCGTGCTATTATTGTGGACGAGGTAAAGAGTGGGACTGCTCCAATTGCATACATTGGATTTGATTATGCCTTTTATCTAAATAAATCCACAGCTGTATATCAATTTAAAAAGCTATCTGCAGACGCCTGTATTAAGAAGCTGGCAAAAGACTTCAATATTCCAATTGGTAAGATCACATCTATTCCTAAACCAATATCACAAATTTATAACGATAAAAAAGTAAGTGATATTATTAAAGACATTTTAGAGACTGCAGAAAAATCGTTAGGCGTGAAATATTTAATGGAAATGCGCCAGGGCAAACTATACATTGAAAAGCGAAGTAATGTAGTGGTAACAGGTACATTTCAACTTTATGAAGGTGGTACAAAGTACGACAATCATTCAGCTATTATGAATCCATCTAAAAGACGCAGCATCGTGGACATGGCCAACACAATTCAGGTTGTAGGCAACAATGATAAAGTTGTTTTAACAAAATCGGATAATAAAATGGTTGAGAAATATGGTCGAATTACTAAAGTAGTTAATCTAGATCAGAATGAGAAGAAAAGTGCTAAACAGATTGCTGAAAATGAATTAAAGCAGTTTTCCAAAATTATCGAGGAAAACGAAGTTGAATTAATGGGCGATGATAATTTTAGAGCTGGCCGACTATTTAAATTAGAGGAGCCAGTAACAGGCATTAAGGGTACATTTTTGATCAAAGATGTATTACACACGATAAGTAAAGGAATTCACACGATGAAACCGAGTTTTGAGGTGAAGTAAATGGATCCAATAACTGAACTGGCCCTGATAATTAAAGGTGGCCAAGATGGTACAAATGCAAGCACTTCAAAATCTATGACAACTGGAAAAGTAATTTTGCCTCCACCTGTGGCTTTAATACAGCTAAATGATACGATTGATTTAGACAATGAACAACTTATATTTACCGAAACAGTTGTTACCAAAGGCTTAATTAACGGTGATGAAGTTATTTTAATACCGACAGCTGATGAACAACAGTATTTTGTAATCGATAAGGCGGTGAAGTTTGATGTTACCTAAGATTGCAGAACTTGAATTTAATACACAGGACATTGAAACAGACTTGCCGCCACTTGGTAAGTCTTTTTTATATGACTTTGATAAAGGGGATTTTGTGATACGTAACGGAAAGATGGTTGCAATTCACGGTCTTGAAACATTGAAGCAATGGATCTTAAAAGTTTTAAAGACTGAGCGCTTTCGTTTCAGGATTTATAAAGATATTCCTTATGGTGTCACAATTGCTGATTTAATAGGTTCTAGCTTGCCACGTGCATTTGTCGAGGCAGAAATTAAACGAGAAGTAACAGCTTCATTGATGGAACATACACACATTCAGGATGTCCAGGAGTGGCAATTTGAGCGTGATGGTAAATGGATGAGGATCAAATTTAGAGTCGTTACTGTAGAAGGGGCATTTGATATTGATGAACAGTTAAAGGAGGTGGCTGCTTAAAGTGGAAGATGAAAAACTCATTCATGATCGTATGATGTTAGGTATTAATGACGAGTACGACAAGGCAAAAGGCGAATTTATTTATGATGCAACAAAACCTGCAGCTGTAGAGTTTGCAAATCAGCAAAAGAAGATTGCAGAAGTACAAGATAAATTAGATGTCGAAAAGTTAACAGGTGATGAATTAACACGTACCGTATATCAACGAACGGGGCAAAGTCGAAAGTTGGCCACACAAGCGACAACGACTGTCATTGTATCGGGTGCAGCTGGAACAATTGTTAAGACTGGCGAATTAGTTGGCACAGATACAATTTTATATTCCGTAATTGAGGAAGCAACACTTAATGAAAGTGGATTAGGACATGTTCGAATACAGTGTAACGAGTTTGGCCAAATAGGAAACGTGCCAGCCAATACAATCAAAAACTTTCCTGTGTCAATTCCTGGCTTAATCAATGTGTACAACCCTGATTCTGTTGTGGATGGATATGACGAGGAAACAGATGATGATTTACGCCAACGGTATTACGATAAGTTACAACGTCCAGGTAAATCAGGAAATGAATATCATTACCGTGAATGGGCCTTAGAGGTTACAGGTACAGGAGATGCAAAAATATTTAAACGCTACAACGGCCCATTATCAATGAAAGTGGTTGTGATCGATGCGAATAAACTACCTGCACCGAATGAATTAGTGGAAGATGTGAGGGATCACATTGAGGTAGAAATGCCATTTGGTGTTGAGGATTTGCTTGTAATGTCTGCAGTTGCACTAAAGCTTAATTTAAAAGTTTCCTTAACATTAATGCCTGGCTACACTGAGGAAATTGTTATAAACAATATTAAAAAGAATATTACTACGCAATTAAAAGAAATAGCCTTCAAATCCTCTTTCGTTAGTTATGCAAAGATTGGGGCGCTTGTTATCGAAAGTAGTGGTGTTTTAGATTATCAGGATCTACTCATTAATGATTCCACAGCAAATGTTGTTATTCCTGATGATGCGGTGGCACTTATGGGAGGTGTAAATGAATGAATCACATGACAGTCTATTTAAAAGATAAGGTTCTAACTGACAATTTAAGGACAGCGACAGTATATGGTGCGTTGTTTAACGGTGACACAGAGGTGAATGCAGCAAGCTACTCGCGTCAATCTGCAGGCTTTACAGTACCAACAGATGGCCAAACATCGAATAACGCTGATATTTTATTCCCCATTGCTGCAGAGTCCTGGGGAGATATTTCACACATCGGCATTTTTGACGCAAAAACAGGAGGTAATTTGCTGTTTAAATCGCAAGCAGAATTTACAAAGAACATCGATGTGTCCAGCCAATACAAGATCCCTAAAAACTATCTAATTGTCCGATTGAAGTAGGTGATTAACTATGCACGCATTATCACAAACAGAATGGGGACAAGTTTCAGTCTTTACCTGGGGAGAGCTATCAGCGCACCAATGGGAATGTTTTAGATTAGCATTAATGATAACCGAAACAGAACTGCAGGCACAGGGCGTAACTGTAGCAACGTCAGGCACTTCACAAAATGAAGTCATAACAGAGCTACAAACGCAAGGTGTCAAAGTAGTTCAGTCGCCTATTATCATGCAAACACAAACTGAAATGATTACAAGTATAGTTGTTTCCACAAAAGACTATTTAACAGATATGGTAAAACATTTACCGCTGTATGAGCGCAAATCAACTGTTTTTAGGGCTATTTTAAGTTCTGAGGATAAAGAGTTCCGGAACACTGAACAACAGCTTGAAATAGTGGATAGAAACCTTTTTGTGGACACAGCTATTGAAGCTTTGCCAATTTACGAACGTGATCTTGGTATTAAACCAAATAGCTCATTACGCTATGACCAACGCAGAGAGCAAATTAATTCACGAAGTCGAGCAAGCTTTGACCAAACAACAAAAGAAACAATTAAGTTAGTTGCAGCTGCTTACAGTAATGGAGATGTTGAGGTAAATTCAACGGATACGCCAGGTGTATATGAGATTAAATTTATTGGTACAAAGGGCATTCCAAATAATATGAGTGGTCTTATGCAAGCGATTGATATTATTGTTCCAGCCCATTTGCAGTTTAACTATGTATATACTTTCAACACTTGGGGCTTTGTAAGTGAGCGCACGTGGGAAGATGTAAGCAAAATAACTTGGAACGATATAAGAATATGGGATGGGGTGAGCAAATGAAATATACACCAAATTTAAATTTAAAGAAGCCTGATTTAATTGAGAATGTTTTAATAACAGACTTAAACGAAAACATGGACGTGTTGGACACTGCAGTCAGTGAATTACAAGAAGGTGCAACTTCGATTCCTGATTTAGAAACAAATGATAAGACGTTGGCGGGGGCGATTAATGAGCTTAAACAAACGGTAAGTGATGTTCAAACAAATGCCAAAGAGTATACGGATCAACAACTTACTGAGCATAAGGTTGATTATGTGAAGCATCCTGCTATTGCTACCACAAAGCTAACTGGCGTTACGTATATAGTGGAACTTAACCCCGCACCTACTGGATATATAAATAACATGGGATTGGTTCTAACTATCGACGCCAGTTGTGCATCTGAATATTTAATTCAGATTAAAGGTACAGGCGTCAACAAAGTCGTTTATACTAGCAAGATGAAACAAGCAAAAAATGCAATTGCAGGGTCTATATTAACTCTTAGATATAGCGCGGATAAAGGGGCTTTTATCTTACAGGGTGATGGGGGGTCTGGTAACGCACAACCGCAACATGTGCGAAAAGGTTACACATTTACAAATGACGAAGGCGAACAAACAGGGAATTTAGTTGCTTATGGTGTGGGTGAGACAATAAAGGCACGGTCATTAGTCGATAGCGACTATATACAAACTAACGTTGCCGAAAGAATAACTGGCGGAGGCTTCTTTGCCACATCAGAAGTCGCAACCATCAATGGAGTCGAGTACGGCTTTTCTTATTACGGAACTACTAGGGATAGTAAGATTTATTGTTGGGAAGTACTGACAGGTAAGTTGGTCTACCAAAGGGCTTCGGCGTACCAGTATAAAGGTCGCGTGGTTGTTGTTGGCGACAAACTTTATATGGGCTATGAAGATTACGACGGTGTGATAGGTTACGGTTGTGGATTAGAAGTAATAAACGCATTGACAGGTCAGCGTATAAGCTACGAAAAAGCCATAGGGTCTTACAATATGAGTTATGTTAATGATATTTGTCTATACAATCTCAACAGCACGCCATTCGTACTAGTGTACGGCTATATAGGTACTATATATTTAATCGCAAAATACAGTATAGATGGTAAATTTATAGAAATGAGCAGTAACGTTGGGGCGCAATTCAACGATGTATTGCCTCTTTGGATACAGACTGCAGGTTCTACTATTTACCTAGCTAGTACTGACTGTATATACGCGTTTACATTCGCTTATCAATTTATAGCCAAAACGTCACCGTTCGGAGCTTATTCGCTAGGAGGCATAGCACCGAACCACCTCGGCGGTTTGTCAGTCTTGCATAGATTAGGCGTTTTAACTCATTATTCGACGTCATTAGCTATAGTAAACTCCATACCTGGGATAGTTCAAGATGGTACAGGTCTAGCAATGAAAGGTGAGTATTTTGCTTACTCGACTGACACTCTTATAGTGTTATTTAGGGCTACTAACAACGGAACTTCCTACAGTCTGGAAGCCCAAAAGGTGTTCAGGACTAATTACACTGTTGGTTATCCAATAAAATGTTTAGGTTTTTCAGAAAATGCATTCGTCGCACCTGTCTACAATCTATTGATGAATCCACCAGTATTTTCAAGAACACTAAAAGTTAAATACTAAAGGAGATATAAACATGGGAAAAGTATTTTTATTTCTAGAAAAAACAGACGAGCCAAATGTAAAGCGTATTGCTTCATACCACCACGCACCAGAGTTGTTAACAGAGGAAGAATTAAAACTAGGTATTCTAGTGGACGAAGTGCCACAAGCTGAAAATATCCCTGATAAACGCGCCGAGTTGTTTTATAACACGGATACCCAGGAACTATTTTACAAATATTTCGACGTAGAGTTACCGCCTATGTCACCAGAACAACTAATTAAAGACTTGCAAAAAGAGCTAAACGCTGTAAAAGCAGAAAATAAAACGTTAATGTTGGCATTGGCTGAATCAGCAGAGGCACAGCAACAAGACAAAATAGAAAATCAATTAGCTATTGCGGAATTGGCAGAATTAATAGCAACTAAGGAGGTTTTATAATGGCTAAATTATATTGGGATTTAATCAAATTAACACTAAGAACGATTGACCAAGTGCCATTATTATGGCGTGAAGATGTAAAAACATTACTCAATAACGAAAACAAGTAAACGCAGCATAAGCTAGCGTTATTTTTTATGCCTTCCACAGATGATTGTGGAGGGCTTTTATTATACAAAAAACCAAAATGAAGGATGAGGAAAATGAGTATGATTGAATGGTTACAACGTTTTTTGGAATCAGATAGTTCAAAGTTAATTTATATTTTAGCGTTAATTTTAAGTGCCAACATGATTGATTTCACAATTGGTTGGCTCAACGCTAAGTTTAATAAAAAAGTAAAGTTTAGTAGTGCGAAAGCGATTTTTGGTATTGCTCGTAAATTAGTGTTGTTTATCGTACTTGTGTATGCAATTCCTGTAGCACTTCTTATGCCAGCACCATTAGGAATTAGCGCATTGTATGTATTGTATATGGGCTATTTATTTAGCGAGATTAATTCAATTCTTAATCATTTTAAATTGACGGATGATGACAAGAGTATGGATCCATTCATTGAGTTTTTCAAAGGCTTAATGCGTCGAGAGGGGAAGTGAGGAAATGACTTATGCTATCGAAAAACGTTTGATGTCAGGATTGCCAAACTATGCTTTGGAAGCTATTAAATATGTTATTGCTCATGAGTCAGGCAATCCGAACAATTGTGGTCCAAATGCATTAGAAAATGAAATAACAAATATGAATCGAAATAAAGCAAAGGCATTCACCTCACATTGGGTAGGTGGTGGCGGTCGCATTGTTCAAATTGCACCAGTTAATCGTGTACAGTACGGTTGTGGACCTAAAGGCAATCCACTTAGCTATGCACAAGTAGAATTAGCGCGTACAGCTGACAAAGAACAGTTCAAGAAGGATTATGCGGCTTATATTTGGTTGTTACGCAAGCTTGCAAAAGATGCTGGGATTCCTGTTATTTTAGATGGAACAGGCAACGGTATTAAATCACATCGATGGATTACACATAATTTAGGAGGCACTACTCATGTAGATCCGTATTCGTATTTGCAGAGTATGGGAATTTCAGAAGAACAATTCAAGCTAGACATTAAAAACGGCTTAGATAAACCAACAGAAAAGGATGATGATAAAATGCAATTTACAAACGAGACAACTAAAGCTGCAGTACGTGACCACATTAAACAAGCAGTTGATAAAAAGCTGATTGATAAGTCATGGCTAGATAAATTCGACAATGGAACAATGACTACAGGTGACTATGAAGGCTTGAAACTTATCATTGCACAGCGTAGTTAGGAATAGCAAAGACCAGGCGCTCAATTGAAAGTGAGTACCTGGTCTTTTTTTGTTTATTCGTCATATGGTCTGTATTTAGCATGCAATTCTTTTGCTGCTTCTTTTCTAGCTTCCACATCTTCACGTAAAAACATTCTATCTCTTGGTAACTCTTTGATAGGAACTAACTTTCCACGCTTTACAAGTGAATTTAATGATTGCCTAGAAATTTGCAATTCCTCCAACACTTCTGATGATGTTAAGATTTCAGTTTGAACTAATTTAATAAAATCTTCTTTGCTATTGAAAGAGTAGTTTTTCGACATTGTATTATACCACCTAATATTTATTATTTTCTTCTCATTATAACAACTGTTATACCAATAACTACTAGTGCTGCAACTATGAGAATTGAAGTTAAGATCATCATATGACACACCTTCTTTCTTGATGTTTTTGTTTGTATCTCAATTTAAAATGTTCTATAGTTAGGGTAGAAGGCTAAGGGGGTCAGCCTTAACCTTCTTTTTAAAAACTTTTGTTGGGCGCTACTTCTTTGAAGTAGTGTCTTTTTTGTTGTTCTTAATCACTATCTGTAAGTTAATCAGTGTGATTATTAAGTTGATGAACGCGGTTAGTGCAACTACTCTTTCAATCTCCATTTTTCTTACCCCCTTTCTATACTCTTATTATAGCATAACTACATACTTAAGTAAATAGATGTTGATGATTTATTTTCCTATTATGCTAAAATATTTCAATAAAAAAGCCACTCAAATGAGTGACCTAGATTCCTAACAATTGCTTTTTCTTCGCGTCAAATTCTTCTTGCGTTAAAATCCCATCATCTAATAAATCCTTCAATTCACGAATTTCATCACCAATATCATACATATCCTTTCCCTCTTTAGATGAAGGTGCAGATGCATTCTTGGTCATTATCTTTAGATTCTCGATACCCGATTTAATTTCAAGTGCAATATGCGCTGGTACATCGTCAATGATAGCTATGTTTCCAGTAGATACTATTTCAATTTTTGAATAAACAAGTTTATTAGAAATGTTGATACTACTAATAGAAGACAAAGGAATGCTCGTTTCATCATTGGATACGATCCCTTTGATTTCATGTAATAAGATTCGTTGGTCAGTGACATAAAGCTGTTTTGTACCTTTTACAGATGCACATACAGCGAGTAATGCTTCACCTTGTTCTGTCAGTCTATCGTCAAACATTTGAATTTGTTTTGCCATTGCTTTCTTTTTGCCAAAGCCAGCAAATTTTATTGTTTCTGCTATTGTATCCATGTCATGCACTCCTTACTTATTTGTAATTTAATTCTATAGAAAATCTTGCCAATAGTACATATAAAAAAACAGACAACTGTAATTAGTTATCTGTTTTAATCAATATCTTCTACTTCTACGATTTTAAATAATTCATTCATATCAGTTATATCAAATGCATTCAACAACTCGTTGATAGTGTTTTTGGTATAACTTTTTGTTTTGTCGTTGTATAAATCACTAACTGCTCGGTTTGTTAAATTTGTTCTTTCGACTAAATCTTTTTGTTCCCACTCTTTTTCTGCAAGCAAAACACGTAAACGTAATTTAATTTCTTTCGCCAAAGAAATCACTCCTTTAAATGTATTTCATGTACTTAAATTATATAATATTTAACTCAGATACACAATTCGTAATTGAAATTTATATTTTAATTGTTTATTGTGTAATTAAGATATGTTATTTACATTTTAAATGTATATAACGAAAATGAAATACGTTTAATCGTAAAAACAAGGAGGGAAACCAATGAACAATTATTTTAAGTTCGAGCAAGAACGATCTAGATATTTATTAGAGCAAACACTTGTATTATCAACGGTGAAAGGTCATTTGAAAGGAACAATCAAGTACGGCGAATCAAGGGATGTTGTCGAGTTTGCAACTATGTTACTAGGAATCATAAACGAAGGTTTGGCAGTTGTGGAAGAAAAGTTTTCTGATAAAAAGGAGCTGGGTGCGGAATGAAAAATTTAGCTGGATTAGAAGTAAGTAATTTAATCTTTGAAACTATAGAGAAACGTGTAGAAGTTTCAAAAACGGAGCCTTATGTATTCATTATTCATGGAGTGAATGCAGTCGGAGGTAAATTGAAAAGTGCATATTCAGCTTTGAAAAAAATTGAAAAATGGGCGGTATCAAAGGGAGCAGAAGTAAAGCTCTTAGAGGAAAAAGGATACTCGTTAAAAGTAGAAATTACAGATCCAGTAGCTGCACGAATTGAATCCCACTATCGTGCTTCAGATTTAAAAATTTAAAAACTGAACAGGGAGCATCACAGCTGGTGCTCTCGATTGAGTTTTTAAATAACTCTTTAAAAGACGAACAATATTTAGTTTCAGGATCCATTAAAGTTCGGAATTAGAAAGTGAGGTGAAAACGATGGCATTTGAATATTTAGGAACATACAAAACATTTGAATCAATAGCAGATATGGACACGGCTGTAGAAAATCACATGGCAGCACACTACTATGATTTGACTGAATCAGAACGTGCCATCGTTTTCAAGCTTGCTAGTCATGCTTTGGAACATCCAGGGGCCTGTCACTTAAAGGCGGCAACTATTGCTGCAACATTGGAGATCAGCACGAAGACGGTTTATCGAGCTATTACAAAATTAGAGTCACTAGGAATTATCAAGAAAGAAACGACTGTAAAAAGCAAAGGTGGACAAGGAGCAAGCATTTACATCATTTTGCCTTACAATGTCCCAGCGTCAATGTCCGAGCGTGAAAACGTTGAAAAGCATTGTGAGAGTAAGGTTAGAGAGCAACAATTCGAAAACCTATCTTTAAACTCTTTTAATCTTTTAAGTTCTAAACATGCAAATAATATTATGAGTCTTGAAAATGAATTAGCTTTGCAAGCTGAAAAGAAAAAGGAATACATGAACGAGTACCAAGTGATGTTATTCGATTTCATGCACTCATTACCATTACGTGACGATTTAAAGAACCAGCTACATAAGTGCATACTGGCTACAAAAATGAAAGATATACGTGATTTTGTGAACGCTAAAGACGTTTTAGCTAACATTTTCCGTGATATTACGAACGGTACATTAACAATTGCTAGTACATTAAGAGCCGTATTCGTAGGGGCATATGGTAAGGCTGTAGAACGTTTGAGTAATAAATCGGATAAATCATCATATATAGAAGAAACACCAAATAGAGAACGTCCAGTACCGTTTTATAACTGGTTAGAAGAACGTGATAGTCGTACACAAATAAATAGCAGACCAAACATAGAAAATTGGCTGGAATGGTAGAGAGGGGAATATAAGATATGAAAGAACAAAAACAAATTACTATGTATGATTTTATAGAACAACCAATTAAAAAACTTTCCACAGATGTTAATAAAGCTGTTGATAAAAAGAACGTAATAGTGCCTCGTGTAGTAGGGTATATTGTGCGGAGATAAAGAAAAGACCACTCATCGCTAAGTGGTCTTAATTAGATAGAAGAAAGCATGGGTGGTCATCAGTAAAAATAGGCGACTTTAGGAGACCAAAAAGCGACCAAGCGACTGAAGAAATCTAAATTAGGCTACTTTTAAATGTAGTATAATGAAATTCACAAAAGCGTAAATGCAGTAAAACAAACACTTTTGTAAGTGTTAGAAGTTGTTTGTACATTAAATCTAAAAGCTATTACTTTTTTTACTAATTGTCTAGAGTCTTTATTTACAAAGGTGGACGCACAGAAAACGCAAGCGTAGATTTACCGTTATTTTTATTGAACAATGCCCATAAAACATAAGTTTAGGAATTACTTTTAAGTACTTTAAAATAAATATTTAATTTTTTTATTAATTACTGTAACTTTTATTGGACTTAATCGTACTAATTAATAGAATCTAAAACTAAGAGCAAAAATGATTAGTAAGATTCACTTTCGCGAAAAGGCCAGGGCTCACTTTATTGCTGAGATCCTGGTCTTTTTGTATTTGTTCCAAAGCTGCTCTTAGCTCAGACAACAGCGATAACATTTTCAGTTGTAGTATAATGGAATCTAGAAAAGCACAAATGCAGTAAAAGAAATACGTTTGGGAGTAGGGGAGGAATTAAGATGAAAATTGGGTGTATCCAACTAAATGTTGGTTTTGGTAAAGTGGAAGAAAATTTTGCTCGAGCTGAGGACAAAATTCGTGAAGCGGCAAAACAAGGTGCAGAAATTATTGTACTACCGGAAATGTGGAATTCAGGCTATGCACTTGAAAAATTACAAGAGCTTGCAGATGTGGATGGAGAACGTTCGAAAGCATTTTTATCAGGTTTAGCGAAAGAGCTTGGCGTACATATTGTTGGAGGCTCTGTTTCAACGAAGAAGGGCGATAAATTTTACAACACGATGTATACGTTTGATAACAATGGTGAGTTAGTAGGTGAATATAACAAGGCACATCTTTTCCGTTTGATGGACGAGCATTTATATTTAGAAGCAGGGGATGAAATGAATCGCTTTGCTCTAGGTGATATCGAGGCTGCAGGCGTGATTTGCTATGATATTCGCTTCCCAGAATGGCTACGTGCTCATGCCTTAGAGGGTGCAAAAGTATTATTCGTGCCGGCACAATGGCCGACGCCACGTATCGATCATTGGAACACATTGCTACAAGCACGTGCCATTGAAAATCAATGCTTCGTGATCGCTGTTAATCGTATATCGAGAAAGGTAGAAAACTTCAATGGTCAATCCATGATTATTCAACCATGGGGCGAGGTGCTTTGGGTTGGCGCAGAGGACGAAGAAGTCGCTGTCATTGACGTGGACTTTTCGATTGTCGATGAAGTACGAGGTAGAATTCCAGTTTATGACGATCGCAGACCAGCATTATACAGTGGAGTAGTTGCTAAAAATTAAAATCTGATAGCACGCTCAAAGAACAAAGCAACTTTGAGCGTGCTAATGATATAACATCGCTGATAAAGCATAACCCAGCAGTTAGTTTTTATCCTCAATTAAAGAATTGGCGAGCAACATAAATTCAAGCGTAATCCGATTATGCCCCTTCATGAAATTTTCCCCTAAGAGACTCTCAAGCTTTTTTAAACGATGATAGAGCGTTTGACGGACGATGAACAATTGATTGGCCGTTTGTTGTTTAGAGCCATTCGTTTGTAAGTATACCTGCAGTGTTTCTAACAGTTTACTATTATATTTTCTATCGTATTCAATAACAGGCTGTAAATAATCTTGAATTACTTCCTGTAAATTTACTTGCATCTGTAATTTATAGATGAGGTGATATAAATGTAAATCATCGTAAAAATAAGAAGTTGTTTGTACTTTACTGCAAATATACAATGTTTCTAATGCAGTTTGATAGCTCTTCGGTATTTCCTCTACGTCTGCAACGACTTTGCCAATGGCTATTTGATACCCTTGAACCATTTGTTTTTTATAAAAATCAGTTTTCTGAACGGAAGAAACTAATGTATTTAATAATTCGCGACTCGATTTACTATCCTTCGTATGGAGCAAAATAAAAACGACATAGCTTTTTCTTTCAAATAAAAATGGTATAAATCCATTTTGCTCAAAAAGGTTTCGATAATAGAGCTTACTATAGACAATATCTTCTTGCACCTTAGAGACGGCAGTAGGAGATGCTAAAATAAAGACAGCCCCACTAGAAAGATTATAGTTAGAATGATAGGTTACGATAAATTTATAAATTTCCTCCTTCGATAGTTTTTGATCGATCCAATCCGCTAAAATAGAGGCATCCTCAATGTCCCTTTTCTCCTCAATATAAAAATCCCGCATTAATAGCTGTGCTAACGCAGTGGCTGTACGGTCTAAAATAAGTAATTCAAACTCTGAGAATAAACCATCTTCCCTATAGAGAAATAAATCTGCATAATGCTGATCAAAAATAAAGATCGGTTCATGTTTAAATTTCGATGCCGTTTTTTTCATCGTTAATAGTTGTTGGCGCTTATTGTGTGACATATTTGGAAAAAAGATCGGCTCTCGCCCTTTAATAGAAAAGGTGATTTGTGTCTTTAGTTCATTATACATATTTTGTAAAATTTCTTCTGCAGTTTGCCCTAATAGTGCATTTTTATTTAACGTTTGAGAGTACGATTCTAAAGAGGAAATCATTAAATATTGTTGATTCATAATTTGACTATGTAAATCCTGTGTAATGCGGACAAAAGGAACCGTTTCATGAAAAACGATAATAGGGAAGCTATAACGGTTCGCAAGAGATATTATCGCTTCTGGGATGGTTTGTATGGAAGTGCCGTATTCAATGCACAATGCAGCGCAATTTTTTTGGATTAATGATTCTACAAAAAAGACAAAATCCTCTAGGCAATGCTGAAGGCTAATCCCTGTTGTTAAGACCAATTCATCACCAGCTAGAAAATTATCTACCTGTATAATTTCAATGACGTGGGCCCACTTGACAATTCGTAATAATCCACCCTCACCAGCTACGACCTCTGCACTTTGAAAGTATGTATTTTCTAATACATCTTTCACTTGAAGCTTAAATTGACTCATGTTTATCCTCCTTCCTTTTAACATAGTTCCTTTCTGGTTTTCTTATTGATGTACGATTTTAGCTTAAATAAACAAAAAATATTATATTTTAAGAATGTTTAGTCTATTTTACATTATGTTTAAAACAAAAGTATAGAATTTTACAGTTTGTCTATACCTTCATTTCTATGTAACATGTAAAATTTTTGTAAGCGGCAATCCAATCTAATAAAAAGAGGTGACAGATATGGAGCAACAAACGCATTTACAGAGAGGGTTAAAGAAAAGGCATATGACGATGATCGCTATTGCAGGGGTTATCGGTGCTGGTTTATTTATGGGGAGTGGCTCAGTGATTAATTTGGCCGGCCCTGGAGCAATTTTATCTTATATTTTTGCAGGCTTTATCGTTATTCTTGTCATGCGAATGCTAGGGGAAATGGCAGCTGTCAATCCAACAAGTGGGTCTTTTGCGCATTATGCACATGAAGCAATTGGTCCATGGGCTGGCTTTATGATTGGTTGGTTATATTGGTTTTTCTGGGTCGTTGCCATTGCTTTAGAGGCAACGGCAGCAGCTGCGATTATTCAATATTGGTATGATGGGATTCCTTTATGGCTGCTGAGTCTTGTATTAACTGTAGCACTTACTTTAACAAATGTTCTTTCCGTAAAAGCTTTTGGTGAATTTGAATATTGGTTCTCTCTTATTAAGGTTGCAAGTATTATAGCTTTTCTGGCACTTGGCGCATTTATTATCTTTGGTATCGCACCGAATTTTAATGCAGTAGGTACTGCCAATTTAATCGGGGAAGGCGGCTTTTTACCGAATGGTTTCGGTGCTGTTTTGATGGGGGTAGTCATTGTTATTTTCTCCTTTATGGGCACAGAAATTGTTGCCATTGCGGCAGGGGAATCTGACGAGCCGTTAGCAGCGGTAACAACAGCTACAAATTCAATTACTTGGCGTATTTTGATTTTCTACGTTGGATCGATAACGGTAGTTGTCACATTATTACCTTGGCATTCCTCGGATATATTAACAAGTCCATATGTAGCAGTATTGGATTACATCGGTATTCCTGCAGCTGCGCAAATCATGAATTTTGTCGTTTTAACAGCGGTTTTATCATGCTTGAACTCCGCACTTTACGCAACATCTCGAATGGTATTTTCTTTAGCGGAGAAGGGGGAGGCCCCAAAAGCATTTTTGAAATTAAATAAAAAGGGAGCACCTGTTAATGCCATATTAACAGCGACATTCTTCTCTTATATTGCCGTTATTATGAACTATGTTTCACCAGATAAAGTATTTATGTTTTTACTTAGTTCATGTAGTGCAATCACGCTAATTCTTTACTTAATCATTGCATTTTCACAATTAAGAATGCGACGGAAAATTGAGAAAGAAAATCCCGAGCTATTAAAAGTGAAAATGTGGTTATTCCCATATTTAACGTATTTCACAATATTGGCTACAACAGCATTACTAATCGCGATGTTCTTTATTGAATCAATGCGTTCACAAATTTTATTTACATGTATTGTAGTGGCAGTAGTGATGATTTTCTATGTAGTTACACAAAAGAAAAAGTCGCCTAACCCAGTAGATGAAGCAAGTTCTATTTTCAAAAAGGAAGAATTAGATTTTGAATAATAATAAATGAGGAGTGGGGAAATTATGACAGTTCAGCAAAAAATGAAAACGCTAACACATTTTATCAATGGTGTTGAAACAGCCGGTACAAGTGGTCGTTACTCGGAAGTTTATAATCCAACAACAGGAGAGGTTATTGCACAAGTTCCGTTAGCGACAAGAGATGAGGTGAAGCAGGCTATCCAGCTAGCAAAGTCAGCCTTCCCTGCATGGAAAAAGGCATCGATTGGCAAACGAATCGAGGTTTTACATCGTTTCCGTCAGCTATTAATAGAAAGACAGGATGAGCTGATTGAAGTGATTTGTGAGGAAAGTGGGAAAACGAAGGAAGATGCAAAGGGTGAAATTGTTCGTGGCATTGAATCCGTAGATATGGCAATAAGTGCCCCGCAAATGCTGAAGGGGGAATATTCGGTTAATGTAGGCGGCAATATAAATGCCTTCTCTGCAAAAGCCCCACTTGGAGTTGTTGCAACGATTGCGCCATTTAACTTCCCTGTTATGGTCCCACTTGCGATTACGAGTATGGCAGTTGCGGTAGGAAATGCCGTTATTTTAAAGCCATCTGAGCGCGTGCCAATCTCAGCATTATACTTGAGTAAATTATGGAAAGAGGCAGGACTGCCAGATGGAATTTGGACTGTCGTTAATGGTGATAAAGAGGCGGTCAATGAACTGCTAGAAAATAAAGAGATACAAGCAATTTCATTTGTTGGATCTACACCTGTTGCGGAGTATATTTACCAAACAGGGACGAAGCACAATAAACGTGTCGCTGCATTTGGTGGCGGGAAAAACTTTATGATTGTCATGCCAGATGCAAACCTAGAGCAGACAGCTAATGCCTTTTTAGGTGCAGCATATGGAGCGGCGTCCCAGCGTTGTATGGCCATTTCAGGAGCGATAGTCGTTGGAAAAGATACAGAAAAACGCTTTACAGAAATATTAAAAGAGAAAGTTTTGAAGCTAAAGGTTGGTCCATATACAGACAACGAAGTCGATTTTGGTCCAGTGATTACGCAGCAATCAAAAGATACGATTCTTCGATATATTGACGGTGCTGTTGAAGAGGGTGCAAATCTTGTAACGGACGGTCGAAATCCAGAAATATGCGAAACATCTAAAGGCTTTTACCTTGGCCCGACATTGGTGAATAATGTAACGCCCGATATGACCATTTTTAAAGAGGAGGTTTTTGGTCCTGTACGTATTGTTGTAGGTGTTGAAGCCTTACAAGAAGCTATTGATTTGATTAATGACCACGAACTTGGGAATGGTGTCACGATGTTTACGAGCAGTGGTTCGGCAGCACGTAAATTCCAGGAAGAAATTGAAGTAGGTATGGTAGGTATTAATGTTCCGATTCCAATTCCGGTTGGCTATCACAACTTTGGTGGATGGAAACGATCTAAGTTTGGTGAAGGGCATATGTTTGGACCAGACCAAGCACGATTCTTTACAAAAGCGAAAACGATTTCTGAACGCTGGCCAGATGAGACAGAGGATACGACAAGTTCATTTGCATTCCCAAGTAATAACGATGTGAATAAGTGAAAAAACATAGAGGGGTGTATGGATATGGTTCAAGTAAATCTTAAAAGTGATATTTTAAAGAAAGATGAACAATACGTATGGCATTCAATGAAACCCTACAATCCACAAGCAACATATGTAGTAGAAAAATCAAATGGTGCGAGAATTGTTGATACAGATGGCGTTGAATACATCGATGCAATGGCAGGATTATGGTGTGTAAATGTAGGCTATGGACGCAAGGAATTAGCCGATGTTGCACATGAGCAGATGCTGAAAAATGCATATGCTCCTTTATCACAAGGACATTTACCAGCAGTCGAACTAGCTGAAAAGCTTAATGAAATGCTTGGTGGAGATTATGTTATTTTCTTCTCTAATAGTGGATCAGAGGCTAACGAAACTGCGTTTAAAATTGCGCGTCAGTATCATCAGCAAAAGGGAGAAAGCTCACGCTATAAAATTGTTTCCCGCTACCGTGCCTATCACGGAAATTCCTTTGGTGCATTGGCTGCGACAGGGCAGGCGGAACGAAAATATAAATATGAACCATTATCTCCTGGCTTTGTCCATGTAGCACCACCTGATCAATATCGAGAACACGAAAGTGATACACTAGCCCCAACTGATTTAGCAAGCGTCAAGGCTGTTGATAAGACGATGACATGGGAGCTAAGCGAAACAATAGCTGCAATGATTTTAGAGCCGATTATTACTGGCGGGGGCGTCATCATGCCTCCGGAAAATTATTTAAAGGGCATTGAGGAAGTGTGTAAAAAACATGGAGCATTAATGATTGTAGACGAAGTAATTTGTGGCTTTGGTCGAACAGGTAAGCCATTTGGTTTTATGAACTACGGTGTAAAACCAGATATTATTACAATGGCAAAAGGGATTACAAGCGCCTATTTACCACTATCAGCTACAGCAGTAAAACGCGAAATTTATGAGGCATTCACTGGGTCTGATGCATATGGTTATTTCCGTCATGTCAATACATTTGGCGGATCACCTGTAGCATGTGCGGTCGCATTAAAAAACATTGAGATTCTTCAGCAAGAAGCATTATTTGAAAGATCTAGTGAGGTTGGAGCTGCTACTCTACAAGCACTTCAGCAAGCGTTGGGTAATCACCCGAATGTTGGGGATGTTCGAGGCAAAGGTTTATTAATTGGCATCGAGTTAGTTTCAGATAAAACGTCGAAAGAGCCTTTACCAGTAGATAAAGTAAATGCTGTTATTGCAGCATGTAAGGAGCAAGGGGTCATCATTGGGAAAAATGGGGCAACTGTTGCAGGCTTTAATAACGTATTAACATTATCTCCGCCACTTAATATCGTACAAGAAGATCTTGATACAATAATAAAAGTTGTCATTGATAATATTCATAAAGTGAAGGCATAATTAGTGGGGTTCTATCTAACTCACTTTCGGTACAGATAAATTACTGCCTATAAAAGTAAGCTGTCTCGTAAGTCATAGTAAAAACTTTTGAGACAGCTTTTTGAATGTTTTACAGCATAAGAAAGGCGAGGCGAACTATGAGTATGAACAAAACAACTACTGCTAGAGAAAATAATAATAAAATTCTCTTTTTTAACGTAGTGTTCATATGCACCATCACCTACTCTTTTGTTGTTTTAAACATGTAGCCACTATAAGAATTATGGATAATCATCACAATGCCCATTAACATGAAATTGGATATGAGTGAACTTCCGCCATAGCTTAAAAATGGCAATGTCATACCTGTTACAGGTAAAAGTCCAATTGTCATACCGATATTTTGTGTAATTTGGAAGGCTAATAAACTAGAAATACCTGCTCCCATCAGCGTCATAAATGGGTCCTTTGCTTCTACTGTAATGAGAACGATACGGTAAATAACAAAAAATAAAAGAGTAATAACAAATGCCGCTCCAATGAACCCGACCTCTTCAGCAATATTGGCAAAAATGAAATCTGTATGCTTTTCCACGACATAGACATTATTGTTCATGTATCCCTTCCCAGTAAACTCACCTGTACCAATTGCCGAAAAGCCCTGCCTAGTTTGAAAGGATGAATCTGGATACTCATAAGGCTGTAGCCAACCATAAATTCGTGAAATCTGATGCCCTGATAATTTATTTAAAATTTTATCTGTAAAAAAATCATTGAATTTTACATAAAGAATAACCACAACACTAATAATTGATACAGGAATAGCTGTAAAGATTATAAGTAATTTTCTTTGTATACCCGAAAAGAAAATCATCGGTAGAATCATCGACATATAAAGCATTACCATGCCCGTATCAGGTTGCTTGTAAACAGCAAGTGTCGGTGGAAGAGTGATAACAGCAATTATTAAGAGAAGTCGCATATCCGTTAAAAAGGTAGGGCGCACATATTTCTCTCGATGTGCAACAATGATCTTGCTGACAACAATTAAAAACGCGAACTTTAAAAATTCTGATGGCTGAAATGATCCTAGCACTGGGATTTGATACCAACGCTTCGCCTCATTGATAGTTCGGGCTATACTTTCCGGTGCAATAAATAAGCCAAATGTTAACAAAACCATTGCCCAATAAAACGGCCAGCCAATTTTTTTAAGTTGCTCAATATCAAGCATTGCTACTCCATACATAGTCAAAAATCCGATCAGGTAATAAATAAACTGCTTTATAATAAAAGAGCTTGTATATTGCTCAAACACCGTACTACTGGAATGTACAAAAAGACAACTAATAATACCGAGCAATGATAAGCTAATTACTAAACTTTTATCTAATTTATTGAACTGTAACATTCAAACACCTCCTCTGGTTAGAGACACTATTAATAGACAACGATAGGTAAGTGTGGAAGGTTGCAAGTTAAATAAGTATTACAAAGATTAAAAATCATAAACTAATTTTACTATTGTTGCTTATTTTACATTTAGTTCTATATGAGTACATTTGTAGATTGCAACCATAACGTGAGATTGGTTTCCATTCCGATTAGCGTTTTGTTGCTGTCGCTTCGCTTTCGCACAGATAAAACATTGTAGCTGCCGCTTTGCTTTCGCTACATAAAACATTGTTGCTGACGCTTCGCTTTCGCACAGATAAAACATTGTAGCTGCCGCTTTGCTTTCGCTACAGAAAACACTTGTTGTTGCTGTCGCTTCGCTTTCGCACAGAGCAAAGCTTCCTGGGGGCGTCCGATGAGTCGCTTAGGACCAACATCACGCTCCTCCTGAGAGGAACGTGCGCCTATTATATTAGAAGTAATGGGATTAATTTCATAACTCTTCGTACAATCTTTACAAAAACATAACACTGGCTTTATATCTTCATACTATGATTATTGGTAAGAGTTGGAGAAGGAGCCAAGGATAATGCATTTTTTACGATACATAATGGTGAAAGACAAGCTACTTGTACTGATGATTGTTTGTGTACTATCGAATGTATTGCTAGGTGTTTTTAGCGTTGATTATCTACGGAAAATGTCATGGCATGCAAGTGAAAGTTATACAGAAGGACTTGTACCGATCGGATGGTTAAATGAACTAGAAGAATCACAACGACAATTAGATTATGTAGTGGATTCAGCTGGGGTTTATCAAGAAATGACAGCCATTTTAAAAAATACTGAGCAGCCTTTAGGTCATTTAGAAAGTCTAGTAATCGATAAAAAGATGGATCATCAGATGAAGAAATATAAGACCTTACTAGCACAGCATGTAGAATTGATTGATAGCTATAAGCAATTGGATCAAAATGGGCAACAACAGTTTTATGTTCAGTCTTATTTACCCGTAAGCCAGCAAAGTCATACATTATTAGAAGAAACTCAAAGCTATTTGGTTCAGAGAGCTAAGGAACAGCAACAGGCATACCAGAAAGATGTGCAATTTGGTTATTGGCTATTAGGAGGAGTGTCTTTATTTGTTGTTTTGTTAGTGATCTTTATAGGATTTATAGCAACGAAGGCAGTGAATATACCAACGCGTCAATTGAAATCACTATTAAAGCGTGCAGAGCAGGGTGATTTCACAGCGAGTGCCAGCTATGTGGCGCAGGATGAGCTTGGCGAGGTAGTATTGTCTTACAATCAAATGGTAACAGAGGTGAAAAGACTACTTCATACAGTATCAAATAGTGTACATGAGGTTGAAGAAATGACTGGGAAACTGCAGGAATCCTCTGAACATTCGTCTAACACGACGCTCAAAATTGCAAAGGATGTACAGTCCATTTCAGATTCAACTGCTGCTTCTACAACAAAATTAGCGTCCAATACAGCTTCTCTAGAGGAAGTGCTAAATGGGGTGCAAGTAATTTTAGAAAAAGTGCAGGTTGTAGAAAATTTTGCTCATAAAACTGCACGTGATGCAGAAAGTGGTACGGAAATTGTACAGGCAAACTTAACACAAATACAGGCTATTAAGCATGCAGTCGAAAAATCGAATAAAGCCATTTTTAATCTTGTAGAGAGAGCAGCTACAATCGATCAAATGGTAGAGGTGATTGAAAAAATTACCGCCCAAACAAACCTCCTAGCTTTAAATGCATCCATAGAGGCCGCTAGAGCAGGGGAGCATGGTAAAGGATTTGCGGTTGTGGCCAATGAGGTACGTAAGCTTGCAGAGCAGACAGTTCATTCAACGCAAACGATTACGTCCATTGTACAAAACATTCATTTAGATTCTAACTATGCTGTACAAATGATGGAGGGTGTATTAGTCGCAACTGAAAAAGGTGTTCAAGTAACAGGGGATACGGCAACAAGCTTTGATCAGATTTTAGAAAAAGTACATACAATTAAGCCATATATAATGGAAGTATCTGCAACCGTTCAAGAGATTGCAAATCATACGGAAAAAGTTAGTGAAGATGCGGTAATGTTAACGTCATTTTCTGATACGAATGCAATATCAACTAAACATGTAGCTACTTTAACAGCCGACCAATTAACTGCGCAGCAACAATTCCATGAGTATATTAAAGAGTTACATAAGGTTTCAAAAGTTTTACAAATAGCCGTAAAGCGTTTCTCAATTTAATAAGAACAAAAGGACCTTTCTTTGTATCAAAGAAGGTCCTTTTGTGGATTAGTAGGTGCTAGGATTCCGTTCATCAACAAAATTACTATCGTTACTAAGAAAAAATGTATAAATGTACACTCTGAACGTACATATGTATTTCGTTTGTTTTATTAGCACAATATTTAATAGGGCTCATATACTGATAGTAAAGGATTGTGCGTTCTGTTTCTCAAAATTTAAAATATAATGGTTGTATTTTTAATGTGAACACATTATAATAAAATTCATCAAAAGGGTTATTAAATCAAGGTTTGTTTATATATCATTGTACTTTTAGGAAGTACAATTGTTCATAGGTGGAGGTTTGGAGAAATGAAAAAGATAATGGTTACAGGAGCACTAGGTCAAATAGGTTCTGAGCTTGTAGAAAAACTCAGAAGTATTTATGGAGAGGACAATATATTAGCGACAGATATTCGAAAGCTTGAATATACTAAGGGTCCATTTGAAATATTGGACGTGACGGATGGACAAAGAATGCATGAATTAGCGAAGGATTTTGGTGCAGACACAATGATGCATTTAGCTGCGTTATTATCAGCAACAGCGGAAAAAAATCCGTTACTAGCGTGGAATTTAAATATGGGTGGTTTAATGAATGCGTTAGAGGTTTCACGTGAGTTAAACTTGCAATTTTTCACACCGAGCTCAATAGGCGCGTTCGGCCCATCGACACCGAAGGATAATACGCCACAGGATACATTACAACGTCCAACAACTATGTATGGGGTAAATAAAGTGGCTGGTGAGCTATTATGTGATTATTATTTCGATCGTTTTGGCGTAGATACTCGTGGTGTACGTTTCCCAGGGTTAATTTCATACGTAACGCCTCCAGGAGGTGGTACGACAGACTATGCAGTAGAGATTTTCTACGAGGCGATTAAGCAAGGTAAGTATACATCTTATATTCAAGAAGGCACCTACATGGATATGATGTACATGCCAGATGCATTGCAAGCTATTGTAGATGTAATGGAAGCGGATAGTAGTAAACTAATTCATCGCAATGCCTTTAATATTACTGCAATGAGTTTCGAACCATCTGAAATTGCGGCGGAAATTAAAAAGCATTTGCCACATTTCCGTATGGATTACAATGTAGATCCTGTGCGTCAGACGATAGCAGATAGTTGGCCAAATTCTTTAAATATAGAAGCAGCACAGAAAGAATGGGGCTTTAAAGCACAGTATGACTTAGCCAAAATGACAGTTGATATGCTAGAAAAATTAAAAATCAAACTACAAACAAAAGCTTGTTCATAAATAAAAATTCCTAAAAGCGGACGAAGAATTTAGTTTTCTTCGTCTTTTTTTATTTTGACGGGCAATCACTTAAAATTGGAATGACACTTGCTAAAAGTATACCGTGTAGATTGAATGTGAAGGCTGGGCGAACCTTGGGATTAGCGTCACAGATGACCAACCTCATGTTGTTGCTGTTACGAACCTAAAACAAGCATAACCCCGTCCTAAATTTAGGGCGGGGTTAAAATATAGTTGTATTACCGTTTGATCAAATCTTTGATATCTCTGAAAACCTTCCATACGTTACACCCAAAATTGCTTACCAATGTGATAAGCAAATCTTGTTGTTTGTCGTACGAACTATAAAAACTTATACCAGGATCGCAGCCTTCAAAGTGGTAATCAAACGTGCCACCTTCTTTTTTATCCAGCCAAATCCCATACCCATAGCACTCTTCTTTCACTTGAGGAGTTAACATTTCTTTTAACATTGCCTTCGATATCAATTGACCCTTCATCAGACTGGCCCAAAACTTTTCAACATCGATTACAGTAGTAAATGCCCCACCTGCTCCTGTTCCTTTTACGTCTACACTGTAAATATTAGTATAAAACTCTTGCATACTGTCATCATATACATACCCGTTTGCACATTGAGCAGGCAATCTGTCCAGCTCATAATACCCCGTATTCAACATACCGCAAGGAATAAAAACATGTTCATTAAGATACACATCAAATGAAGAGCCAGTAATGGCCTCAACAATAAGACCAAGAACAACAAATCCTGTATTATTGTATTGAAATCTATCTCCTGTAGGATACATCATCGGCTTATCTATAAATAATGGAATGATATCCGATGATGTGCGAATTTTATAATTGGGGTAATCTATCCATAGTTCGTCATAATCTTCCATGACAGACTCATCAAAATAATCGGGTATTCCCGATGTATGATTAAGCAACTGCCTGATGGTGATTTGAGGATCAATATTCTTTAAATCAAAATTCAAGATGTCCCCGATACAACTATCAAAAGATAATTGCCTTTGTTCAATCAATTGCAAAATGGCTATGGCAACAAATACTTTTCCTGCTGAGGCTGTTGCAAACTTTGTATCAATCTCATTTGATACTTTATTTGGTAAATCTGCGTATCCAAAGGCTTTACGGTATACATTTTTACCATTTTGAGTGACTGATATGACCCCACTAAAATCTTCGTTTATACATTCATCAAGCCCCATCGTTTCTCTCTCCTTTAAATATACTTACATTGATGTATGCAAGTATCAATTTTACTCATTCTTCCCTCCGACGCTCCCAGCTGGAACGGAAATCAACCCACGTTATGGTGATGAGCCATACAAGTGGATTTTCTAATATATTCTGGTTCATCATCGGAAGGTTAAGATGTCATTTTGAAATATATGCCATGCAAATAAGTTGATTGGAGTGGAGACTGGGCGACTCCTCGGGGATCAGCAATAGAGGAACGAAGGCTAAAACCATCACATCCTGTGATAACGCCTTCGTGACCAACCTCATGTTGGCCCGAGACCCTGCAGCGAAGCGGATGTTTTCTGCGCGAAAGCGTAGTGCAACGAAGCGGCAGCGACAAAAGCGGCTCATCGGACGCCCCCAGGAAGCTTTGCTCTGTGCGAAAGCGAAGCGTCAGCGGCAATGTTTTATCTGTGCGAAAGCGAAGCGACAGCAACAAAGCGCCCAGTCGGAACGGAAATCAACCCCACGTTATGTGAATGAGTTATTTTAGAAAAAGTTAACAATAAAAAGAAAATTATTGGAATATATAGCTTAATTTATAATTTTCTACTATAATCATATTCAAAATATTAATAGTATTCAATTAAATTAGCTGTTAATATTTCACAAAGGTAAAAAAGGGAGTTCACAAGAAGAGGGGATGGATGATTTTTATGATGCAAACGCCGTTAGTATTAACAAGCTTTTTTAAACGAGCAGAAACCTATTTTGCTAGAAAGACTATAGTTTCACGGACAAGCCCACAGAAGATTCACCGTTTAACATATGGGGAGTGGGCGAAAAGGACACGTCGTTTAGCAGATGCGCTAACAAAGCTGGGGATGAAGAGGGGAACAAAGATTGGATCCTTTGCCTGGAATCAGCATCGCCACTTAGAGGCCTATTTTGCGGTACCGTGTTCTGGTGCTATTTTGCACATGGTGAATATTCGTTTATCAGAAGAGCATTTAATTTATATTATTAATCATGCAGAAGATGAAATTTTAATGATTGATGTTGATTTGCTACCAATCATTGAAAACATTGCGCCTGAGCTTAAGACAGTGAAGCATTATATTATTATGACAGATGAGGACACTTTACCGGAAACGACATTACCAAATGCATTATCATATGAGGATTTATTAGCAGCAGCAGATGAAAATTATCAATTTCCGGAGGATTTAGAGGAAGAGGAGCCTGCTGGAATGTGCTATACAAGTGCTACAACAGGAAATCCAAAGGGCGTTGTTTATTCACATCGAGGCCTAGTGTTACACAGTATGATGCTGAGTATGTCTGATTCAATGGGCATTTCAGAGCGTGATGTCGTGATGCCAATTGTACCGATGTTTCATGCAAATGCATGGGGCCTACCTTTTGCAAGTGTCAATGTGGGAGCAACACAGGTACTGCCTGGTCCACAATTTACATCAGCAATCATATTGGATTTAGTGGAGCAGGAGAAGGTCACATTAACAGCTGGAGTGCCGACAATTTGGATTGGAGCATTGCAGGAACAGGAGAAGCGTGAACGAGATATAAGTTCGCTGCGCTCCATTTGTTGCGGCGGCTCTGCTTCACCTACTCGACTTATTCGTACATTTGAAGAGCAATATGGTATTCCATATATAGTTGTCTATGGGATGACTGAAACAACACCGATAGTAGCATTATCAAATTATATGTCTTGGATGGATGAATGGCCAATTGAAAAGCGAATCGAATCGCGAGCTATGCAAGGAATGACGATGGCCGGTATTGAATCAAGTATTATTAATGACAATGGAGAAGTACCGTGGGATGGAGAGACAATGGGTGAGTTACGCTTACGAGGTCCGTGGATTTCACACGAGTACTATCGTGATGAACGCACAAATGATGCCTATCGAGACGGCTGGTTATATACAGGGGACATTGCAGTACGAACAGAGGATGGCTTTATCAAAATAACAGATCGTACAAAGGATTTAATTAAATCTGGTGGGGAGTGGATATCCTCAGTGGATTTAGAAAACACGTTAATGACCCATGATGCTGTTTTGGAAGCAGCGGTTATCGCAATTCCGCATGTCAAGTGGCAAGAACGTCCGCTAGCTTGCGTTGTATTGAAGGAAGGAAAATCAGCAACCGAAGGGGAACTTCTTGCATTTTTAGAAAGCCAATTTGCAAAATGGTGGGTACCAGATGATGTGGTATTTTTAGAGGAGATTCCAAAAACATCAGTTGGAAAATTCCTGAAAGCTAAGCTTCGAGATAATGTGGCAGAAATTTATCCGAAATTAAGTTCATTGGTATAGTCAAAAGAGCGATTTCCACAAAGGGAAGTCGCTCTTTCATTTCGTCATCTATTTAACATTTGGAATACTTGTTCTACGTCTTTGTCTCCGCGGCCAGAGATATTAATAATAATGCTCTCTTCTGAAGATAATGTTGGTGCAAGCTTTAGTGCATGAGCCACTGCGTGCGAGCTTTCAAGTGCAGGAATAATTCCTTCAACTTTTGACAGCACTTGGAATGCTTCAAGCACCTCTTCATTTGTCACCGTTACATATTCTCCACGACCAATTGTTTTTAAATAGCTATGTTCTGGACCAGCTCCAGGATAATCTAGTCCAGCGGCAATCGAATAGGTTGGTAGTGGATTGCCCTCTGCATCTTGCAGTACTAAGCATTTGAAGCCGTGTAATTCACCTGGTGTTCCTTCATTTAATGTTGCTGCCTTATCGGGTTCAATACCGATGAGGCGAACGCTTTCATCTGCAATATACTCTGCAAACGCACCGATCGCATTACTACCGCCACCGACACAAGCAAGTACTGCTGCTGGTAGCTTGCCTTCTTTTTCTAAAATTTGTTCGCGACTTTCACGGCTAATGACTGATTGGAAATGCTTCACCATTGAAGGGAATGGGTGAGGTCCAACAGCAGAACCTAGTAAGTAGAAAGTTGTTTCATAGTTTTCTACTAAATCAGCAAATGCTTCATCCACTGCATCCTTGAGTCGTCCTTGCCCTTTATCAACAGCTACTACCTTCGCACCAAGAAGCTCCATACGGAACACGTTTAATGCTTGACGTTTTGTATCCTCTAAACCCATATAAACTGTGCAATCCATTCCGAACATTGCACAAGCAGTTGCTGTTGCTACACCATGCTGACCAGCACCTGTTTCGGCAATAACACGATTAGCACCCATGCGTTTTGCCAATAAAATTTGCCCAAGAACGTTATTGATTTTATGTGAGCCTGTATGGTTAAGGTCCTCACGTTTTAAATAAATTTTTGCGCCACCTAATTGCTTTGTTAGATTTTCAGCAAAATAAAGTGGAGATTTGCGCCCAACATATTCACGGAAATAATAATCTAGCTCTTTATTAAAGTCTTCATCGTCTTTATATTTTTGGAAGTTTTCATCTAAAGTAGTTAATACATTTTGAAGCTCATCAGGAACAAAGCTACCGCCAAATTCACCAAAATATCCTTTTTTCTCTGCTACTGTACTCATCTTTTCTCGACTCCTCTATCTAATTTTTCCATAAAAAAAGTCACTTCAATCCTTCTGTAAAAAGGACGAGTAACCGTGGTGCCACCTTCATTCGCAAAAATTGCGCGCTCTCGTACTCCGGTAACGGGGAGTGAATTCGGCCTCACATTTGATGAGGCTGCTCCAAAGTCCATTCACAAGTATATACTACTGATTTGCACCAACCATCAGCTCTCTTTAAGTACTACCACTTGCTACTATTCTTTTTCCTAGCATTTATTGAAATGAATTGTAAAGTATTTTCAGAATAGTGTCAAGGTGTGATTGTCCAAAAAAATAAAAGAAGACGAATCAATTAAGACCCGTCTGCTAAATTAAATCTTTGAAGTTTAAGCGTTTATTCAGTGTATACATAATCGGCGCACCGACTGCTAAGACAACAAATTCACCTGCAGCAACAGTTAACCATGTCCAGAAGAATGGTAATTCTAAAGCTAAGTTCAATTCAAAGGCAATAATGAACATTGTGCATGTAAATAACAATGTATTAATGACTAAACGTGCCCAAATATTTTTGACAAATTTACAGATTAGAATGAACAACCCAAGCGTAATCATCGAATGCCCAACACCGAAAACTAAATCGTACATGCCGAGTGGTGAAAATATATTGGAGATAAATACACCAATAATGATCCCAACGGCAAAGCGTGGATTAAACGCAACTAGATGATTAAACATTTCTGATATACGGAACTGCACCTCTGTAAAGCCAAATGATCCGACCAGTAATGTAACAGCAATGTAGAGTGCTGCAATAATGCCACTCGTTGCTAAAAATTTTATTTTCATATTTATTTCTCCTTAGTTTTTTTACGTGGGATGGTTACGAACCACGTGAAGCAAATGCAATCATATCAATGTTCATGCTTATTTGTAAATAGTCATGAGTAAAAAATGTGTAAAAATGATAATGGTAATATTTGAGCTTACTCTCAATACTTTAAATTAGATATATGGATGATGTCCCAATTCAATATTTATAAGAAGAGGAGCTTGTACTACTTACTATGAATGTTTTTGAATCACGTCAAAAAGAACTGTTCTAAGCAGTTCTTTTAACAAGTGAATATTTCATTATTTTTTTAAAACACTAAATGCTTGAGCAAATTTTTGGGCAAAGGTTAATGGAGGCTCTATTGATTGAAAATGGACGTACAAAATAGTTGGGTCCGAATATATCCAATGATTATGAACTGCACTTATAATTAAATTATTTTCTGCAAGTACTTTAACAAATGGCTGTAATTCCTCTTGGAGTACTACAACTTCACCTAAGTTAAGTGCATTTCCATATATATCAAGCGATTCGAATGTTATCCCAGCATGAAGTGCACTACGGCTTGGGCGACCTTGAATCTTCACATGGAGATTTCGACTAAGTTTTACTGAGCATACGCCATGTTCCACAGAAGCTTTTCCGTTGGCAATCTGTGCAAATTTCGTACACATATCTTGAAAGCTTTGCATTATAGACACCTCTACTTTTTTATATTTATAATGAGGATGTCTTGGCGCGAAAAGTAGTACGTAAACATATCACTATCCTGATATAACGGGTTTCTGATTTGAAATTACTCCTCTAAAATATTTTTAATTTCTTCTATTTCCAAAATTAAAACTTCTACTTGTTGCTTGAATTCATCTGTATATTCTAATTCCTCATCCAATTCTTTTGTATACTCTAAGGCATTTAAGGCAAAATCCAAAGCAAATGCAAATAGACTATCACATAGATTAGAAATGATTGAGTCAATATTTCCTGTATTTGCATTTTGTTTTTTTTGTGAATAAGACGGCTGATTTAAATCATCATTATTCATTGTATTCCTCCTTTTTGGGAACAGCACTAACCTCATTTGCATCATATGCATTACATGTAAAAAGGGGGACTAAAATGAACATTTTCTATAGAAAAGTTAAATCACATCTAACCACGTGTGGCTTTTTAATATACCTATATTCCTTACGTAGAAGAACTTAAAACAAGCGTTCCAGAACAAATATAAGAAAATAAGCACGGCTCTTATTGACAAATTAATTAATCAATAATATTGTTTTATTAATTAATTAATTGATTAATTAATTAATAAGTGAAATGTTTGGAGGTCTAACATGTTAAGAGTAGAAAATTTGGTTAAAAGTTATCAAAATGGTCGTGAATTGCTTTATGCATTAGATTCAGTTTCATTGTCAATTGATGATGGGGAATTCGTTGTCATTTTAGGCCCTTCTGGATCCGGTAAATCTACGCTTCTTAATGTAATTTCAGGTCTAGAGCAGCCAGATTCAGGGAGTGTTATTTATGATGACTATGAGATTTGTGGGTTAAATCAGAAAGAACTGACGTTGTTTAGACGTGATAAAACAGCTTTTATCTTTCAAGCATATTATTTACTCCCATTTTTAAATGTAGAATCTAACATTAAAATGGGTGCTGATTTAAAAGGGAACAAAAATATTACTGAAATAATTGATGGTTTAGGACTTCGGGGATTAGAAAAACGTCTTCCTTATGAACTTTCAGGGGGACAACAACAACGAGTGTCTATTGCACGTGCATTAGCGAAAAAACCGGATTTTTTGTTTTGTGATGAACCTACTGGGGCATTAGATGAAGAAACGAGCAAACAAATTTTAACCTATTTGAAGCAGCTTCAAAAACAATTGAAATTTACAATTATTATGGTAACTCACAATGTTAGCATTGCTCAAATCGCAACGAAAGTGATTAAAATGACTAGCGGAAGAATCATAGAAGTAACTAGCAATGCTGATCCAAGAGATGTTAGTGAAATTACATGGTGAGAAAGGGAGTACATTTGATGAGAGTAAAAAAACAGTTTCCACTCGTAATGGTTGTTGCCTGTGCAGTATTTATTTGTACGTTACTGGTTTTCTATCTTCAAAACATAGACTCCATAAAGAAAGTGCAAGAACATCAACATCAGCAGGACTTTACACTTATTCTACAAGGAGGGGAAATAACGGGCCTTTCAAATAAGTATTCATTTACGTATGAACCTGTAACATATAAAGTCATTTATGATGAAAAAAATGTATATCGTATTATGCCAAATACGCGCAACATTGATATTCCAATATACTTGGAAGGCGTTGCTCCAAAAAGAACAACTGAAATTGCAATAGATAAAAATTATTCACTGGAGAATAATATAGCACTTGGAGATACAGTTACTATTAGTAATACAACATATTCAATTAGTGGAGTTTTTACTTTACCTGACGCAATTTCACCACAGGTAGCTACTAATGGAGTTGGCTACAAACCTACTACTCAAGCATTAATACTATGTAGTGAAGAAGTTTACTCAAATTGGGAGGAACAGGAAAAAACGAGTTATTCGGGCCGTTTTTTTGAAAGTGTATCTGAGGAACAGAAACAACTCCTTCTAGAAAAAATGCTTATGGATTCAATTATAAAGTCCGTGGTGAAGAAAGAAGATAATCCACAAATACTTTCTACATTAATCGCAAAAGAAAAAATGTTTAAAATCTGTCTTATTAGCGCCTTAAGTTTCTTCGGTTTAACTGTAATGGTTTTGCTTGTTACTATCATTATCCAAAATATAAATGAAGCAAAATCAAATATGGGTGTTTTAAAAGCGCTAGGCTACTCTAAGCTACAAATTGCTAAAAGATATTTCCTAATTGGACCTTTCTTGTTTATAGGCGCAGTTGTAGGATATGTAGTTTCCTATGCAGTTAGTCCTCTGTTCATTAATAGAATTAATGCTACATTTCTCGTGCCAAATGTTTCACTAAATTTTGATCTTGTACAGTTCATACCGTTTACAACAATCCCCGCGCTGTTTTTCTCTGTAATGGCTTTTGGGATTGCCGTATTTACCTTGCGTAAACCGCCATTAGAAATGATTCATAATGCAGAATCAGTAAAATTAAATTTTCTTGTTAAGCGAATTAGGAAAAACAGATCAACTAACCCTTTCAAAAAAGCGGTCTTTAAAGCAATCGTATTAAATAATATTCTGTTAGTCTTTTTAGCGTTGCTGACAGGATTCATGGCTAGCGCTAATTTACAGATTGCTTTTTCTTTGCAGGCAATGTCTGATAAGGTATCCTCTTTAACACTTAAAGGTTCCGAATATAAAAGTAATGTTCGATTTATTGAGACGAAGGAAATGAAACTTTTAGACTCTGAAACACCTTATTTTTCAGAAGACTGTAAAATAGAATTTCCGAATGGTGATGTATTAAATAACGGCCAATTTATGGCATTGTCTAGTAGTCATTCTCTTTTTAAACTTTATAGTATTCAGAAGCAGGAGACTATAGATATTTCAAAGCAGGAAGGCATTGTCGTGAATGATTGGATGCGCAAGAAATATGATTTGTCGATTGGTGACGCTGCGAAAATACATATAAATAATGTTACGTATCAGTTACCTATAACAGCTTTTGAGCAAGCAGTGTATGGGGAAGTAGTTTACAGTAATATGGATGTTGCAATCAATGCTGGCCTTTTAGAAAAAGAAGAATATAATGGTGTTTTTACTAAAGACAATGTCGAGTTTGACAGCAAGCAGCATATGTTTGTTTCAAAGCTCGAAGACGTATTATATTCAAGCTCTCAGCAAAAAGGAACGTATTTTGCACTATCCTTTTTATTTATCACAATTGGCTTAGCTTTAAGTATTTTAACGATTAGTATTGTAGTGAAAATCATTATTTCATCTAATCGTAAGTACTTATCGATGATGAAAGCATTTGGATATACAAATGCAGAATGTAATCGCATTGTGTTGTCAGGCTTTCGAATAATTGCATACATTGGATTTATAATTGGAACGCTCTATGCCATTGTATTAACTAAGTTTTTATTTGATTTATTGGCTAAAGCATCTACAGTAGCAATACCAATGACACCTGATAGCAAGGGAATAGCACTTTCTCTCGTGATCTTTGCTGTTTCATACGAGGTCATTATGTTACTCTATAAAAAAAGCATGAATGCAGTATCATTACAGGAGGTTATGATGAAATGAATAAACGCCGCGAACAGAAGGAAGTTAGACGAGAGCAAATTCTAAACGCGGGCTTAGATTTGTTTATTAGAAATGGTTATCAAGGGACTACAACTAAAGAGATTGGTGACGCAGTTGGAATTAGCCAAGGATTACTGTTTCATTATTTCGGCTCTAAGGAAGAGGTATACCTTGAACTTTTAAATCGAGCTAAAGCTAGTATGTCTGTAATTGGGATTTCAGAAGGGGAATTTGCACAACCGTTAGAGTATATAAATGTGATCGTTACTTCGATACTGGATTCCTTTAAAACTCATCCATTATCGCCAAAACTATTAATGTTAGTTGCTCAAACGCAAATAGCAAGTAACTTACCAGATACGATCCAACAAGTTGCAAAGGACCTTGCTGCATCTGAGGGATTTGAAAGTCTAGTAAAAGAGGGGCAAGTTAAGGGAGTAATACGAGAGGGTGATTCTAAAGCACTCGCGGGTTGTTTTTATTCAGCAATTCAAGGTGTTGCTCAAACGTATGTATGCTTCCCAGATATCCCGTTACCTCAAAGTAGTTGGTTAGTAGATATTTTGAAAAAGTAAGAGCGAATTATATACTTGTTATGAAGGCAGCCTGACATTTCCAATGGAGAATGTCAGGTTTTTTAATTTTTACATATATTACATATAATTAGATGTCAGAAAAATAACTTCGTGAAATTGTCAAAATTTTTTTTGTTATGTTAGAAAAAGAAATCAATTTGTAAGAACAGCGCAGTTTAGCGGTTTAAAGCGACAAATTGAATGAAAAACTAAAATATTTTGTCAATTGTAAAAGTCAGAACATTCATAATGTTGTTGACGAACCTCGATAATAACGATAATATAGCGATACGTTCACACTTTGTTTGGATGAAGTGTGATAAATATCAGAGATAATAGTCGGGGGGATTATTTGTGAAGAGCAATTTAAAAAAGCTTTCGTTCCTGTTATTTGGGTTAGTTTTAATGCTTGCTGCTTGTGGTAGCGGTGGCTCTAGTTCATCTGATTCGAAAGGGAACGAAAAGAATAATGTAAGCGAGAGCGGCAATGAAGATGGCAAAACATATAAAATCGGGATTACTCAAATAGTTGAGCATCCATCTTTAAATGCTGCAACGGAAGGTTTCAAAAAAGCAATTGAAGAATCTGGCTTAAAAGTTGAATACGATCCACAAATAGCGCAAGGGGATAACAGTCTTAACACGACGATTGCAAACAATCTAGTAAGTGCGAACGTAGATTTAATATTTGCAAACTCTACGCCGTCCGCACAAGCGGCAGCAACAGCAACTAGTGATATTCCAATTATCTTTACTTCTGTAACAGATGCTGTTGACGCACAGTTAATTGAATCTATGGAGAAGCCAGGGAAAAATGTAACGGGTACGATCGATTTACATCCTGATACTATTTCGAACACAGTGTCATTCTTAAAGGAATTAGGTGCGAAAAAAGTAGGTATGGTGTACAACGCTGGTGAGCAAAACTCAGTAGCACAAGTAAAAGAAGTGAAAAAAGTTATGGGCGAGCAAGGCCTAACTGTGGTTGAGGCATCTGCTGCAACTTCTGCGGAGGTAAAACAAGCTGCTGAATCATTAATTGGTAAAGCAGATGCATTCTATATCATTACTGATAATACAGTAGTTTCTGCTCTAGAATCTGTGATTGATGTAGCGAATGCCAATAAATTACCACTTATTGTAGGGGAGCTTGACTCTGTGGCACGTGGTGGCTTAGCGGCATATGGTTTTGAATATTTCGATATCGGTTATGAAGCTGGTCAAATGGCTGTAAAGATTCTAAAAGGTGAAGCAACACCTGCCGATACACCAGCGCAATACCCACAAAACTTAAAACTATTAATAAATAAAAAAGTAGCAGATGATTTAGGAATCGACATTAAAGATTCTTGGGGTGCAGAGCTTTTAGAAAAGTAATGGCCTGAAGTCATCTTATGAAGCAAAGCGGGGGAGAACTAAAGCTGCCCCCGCTTTATCTTATTTTAAAGCGGTTTTGGGTCGATGGGAAATTCATGTGAATTCCTATTAAATTTGGCTCATTATCATAACGTAAGGTTGATTTCCGTTCAGACTGGGCGCTTTGTCGCTGACGCTTCGCTTTCGCGCAGATAAAACATTTGTAGCTGCCGCTTTGTTTTCGCTACAGAAAACATTTGCCGCTGACGCTTCGCTTTCGCGCAGATAAAACATTTGTAGCTGCCGCTTTGCTTTCGCTACAGAAAACATTTGTTGTTGCTGTCGCTACGCTTTCGCACAGATAAAACATTGTTGTTGCTGTCGCTACGCTTTCGCACAGATAAAACATTTGCTGTCGCTACGTTAGTACGACGCTTTCGCACAGAAAACATTCGCTTGCGCTCCAGGGGTCTCATCTGTGACACTGATCCCCAAGGAGTCGCCCAGTCTCCACTCCAATCAACTTATATACTTTTTTATAAATATCTTCTCCAATTTTGGGTGATGGGCCATTAATTTAACAAATGGATTTAGTAATGCTTTCCACAGGCGAGAACTGAGCTTCCTTTTGGCAATGCGGATGTTGGGCAAGAAGTTATCGCAGGCCGTCGTGCTAAAACCTTAAAAATAATATTATGTACGTCTTTCAAAGGGATTTATTAGTTTTGAGCTCCATTAAGGGAATGGAGCTCAAGTAAGAATTTTTAATAAAAATGAGCTTAAGAAATTATTAGGAGATGATTCAACTATGTTTTTAGCAATATTTGGCGCAATGGAGCAAGGAATCATCTATGCAATTATGGCGCTTGGTGTGTATTTAACATTCCGCGTGTTAGATTTTCCGGATTTAACGGTTGATGGAAGCTTTGTAACAGGGGCGGCTACGTCAGCAACGATGATTCTGCTTGGCTACCACCCAATCTTAGCGACTTTAGTGGCAATTGTTGCTGGATTTATTGCTGGATGTATGACAGGAATTCTTCACACAAAAGGGAAAATTAATCCACTATTATCGGGGATTTTAATGATGATTGCTTTGTATTCTATTAACTTACGTATCATGGGGTTAACTGCAGAAAATACGATAGGTCGTCCAAATATTCCACTATTGAATTCAGAGACTTTATTTTCAAAGTTTCAAGCATTTTGGAGTGATTTAGGTATCGATGCTGCATTAAATAACCTATTAAAAGGCATCGGCGTTCAGCAACTACCATCAACATGGAGTACATTGATTGTAGTGTTAATCATCACGATTTTAATTAAATTCATTGCAGACTGGTTCTTAAAAACAGAGGTCGGACTGGCTATTCGAGCAACTGGTGATAATAAGCGTATGATTCGTAGCTTCTCAGCAAATACAGATACACTGATTATTCTAGGGCTAGGACTTTCTAACGCCCTTGTCGCATTTTCTGGAGCTTTAATCGCACAATATTCGAAGTTCTCAGATGTAAGTATGGGGATTGGGATGATTGTTATTGGACTTGCATCTGTTATTATCGGTGAAGCCATCTTCGGTACAAAAACCATTATGCGCACAACTTTAGCTGTCATTACGGGAGCGATCATTTACCGCATTATTTTAGCATTAGCATTACGTGTAGATTTCCTCGATTCAGGAGATATGAAATTAATAACAGCTATCATTGTAATTTTAGCGTTGATTTTACCTCAATTTATCAATAAAAGTAAGGAGCGCAAACGTAAGGTGAAGCGCGCAGCAGAGCGTGCACAAGTAAAAACCGTAGAGCAGGGAGGGAAAGGCCTTGCTTAAATTAAACGGCATTAACAAAATTTTTAATGAAGGTACGCCCGATGAAAAAATAGCACTTGCAGAAATTAATTTGCACTTAAAGTCAGGTGATTTTGTCACAATTATCGGCAGTAATGGTGCTGGTAAATCAACAATGATGAATATGATTTCTGGCGCATTAACACCTGACTTCGGCACAGTTTCAATCGATGGGAATGAGGTTACTACTTTACCAGAATATAAGCGCTCTCACTACATCGGTCGCGTGTTTCAGGATCCAATGGCTGGTACAGCACCAACAATGACAATTGAAGAAAATTTAGCATTAGCTTACTCACGTAATAAGAGTAGAGGCATGCGTTTCGGTGTTGATAAAAAGCGTCGAGAATTTTTTAAAGAATCGTTAGAGATGTTGGGCTTAAATCTGGAGAATCGTCTATCTGCGAAGGTTGGCTTACTTTCAGGTGGAGAACGTCAAGCATTGTCACTTTTAATGGCAACGTTCACGAAGCCATCGATTTTATTGCTTGATGAGCATACTGCGGCACTCGATCCATCACGTGCGGAGTTGATCACACGTATTACGAAATATTTAGTTGAGAAAGACAGCTTAACAACATTAATGGTCACGCACAATATGCAACAAGCATTAGACTTAGGAAATCGACTGATTATGATGGATAAAGGTCAAGTCATTTTAGAGGTTGGCGAGGATCGCAAACACGAGTTAACCATCCCAGATTTAATGGCAGAGTTCGAACGTATCCGCGGTGAGAAAATGAACTCAGACCGTGCGTTACTAGGATAATAAATGATAAAACGCTCATACATAGGTATGGGCGTTTTTTTCGCTGGATGTCGATATTTTTTAAAAGTTAGGTGATAAACTAACAAAGTTGGGTGATAAATCGATAAAGTTGGTCGATAAACAATCAGAAATTTTCGATAAATAGGCAATGCGTTTCGATAAATTGCATTATAATCTAGCTAAAGGAGGTGAAAATATGTTACTCAAAAAGCGCAAAGTTTCATCGAAGCAACTCATATTAGAAATGATTGAAAGGAGGTTACCGAAATCTCACCCAAAGTCTACTTACTATCAAGAAATGCTAAATAGAACAAGAGCAGGCTATGCAGGTGAGCAACGAGTAGATCAGGAATGGCAGGAAATCTATTTGGAGCAAGCGCATTATTTATTGCATGATGTCCAGCTTAAAGCTGAAGGTGGAGCAATACATCAAATAGATACATTATATATGTCGCGAAATTTTGTATTAATAGTGGAAATTAAAAATATCGTTGGTCGTGTAGAATATATGGAAGATAACCATCAATTTATTCGAATTACGTCTGATGGCAGAGTAGATGGCTTTAGAAATCCATTTGATCAAGTGAAGCGGCATGCTAGGTTTTTGCGCCAGATTTTTCAAAAGGTGAGCTACCATATACCTATTGTTTATATGATCGTCTCTGCAAATCCGAACATGATTATGACGCCAAGCTTGTCTGCGCAACCGATTATTCATGTGAGTGGGTTGGCAGAAAGGATGGAGCAGCTGTTCAAGCAGTATCAACAAGTCTGTCTAAGTGAAAAAGATTTGAGAGAATTATCAGCGCATATTTTAAAGATGCACAAATCAATTCAATGGACCCTAGATATTAAAGTGGATGAATTGAAGAAAGGTGCACTATGCTCGCATTGTCATTTTGACTATGTCCTACGTTACACCCATGGGAAATGGCGTTGTAGTAATTGCCAATCGATTGATAATCAATCAATGCTAATCGCATTACATGATTTTCGATTAATGATGAGCAACAATATTACAAATGCCCAATTTCGCAATTTTTTTGATATTGACTCAGAAAAGGCGGTTTATTATTTATTGAAAAAGTTAAAATTTGAAACGATAGGTGAAAATAAAAACAGGAAATATGTAATTCCTGCCAATTTGTTAGAGTAAATGTAAGCGGCGCAAACTATCGGTGCGGTCAGATAGTGACGCTTGTAAGGTAGATGTCGATATTTTTAAAAAGTTGGTCGATAAAACGCTGAAAAGTCTCGATAAACAAGAGAAAAGTTTCGATAAACTTCAAAAAAGTTTCGATAAACTTCAAAAAAGTTTCGATAAACCTCAAAAAAGTCTCGATAAACCTCTCAGCCCCACAAAAAAAGCCACACTTACATAGCAAGTGTGACTCTTTATTTTAGACTAGTAAGCCAAATAGTTGAATGTCGTTGTTTACCTCTTTATATTTGAAGCCGAATTCATTCATGCGTGCTAGTAATCCTTCGTAGTCTTCACGATTGCCAAGCTCGATACCGACTAGGGCAGGACCACTTTCTTTGTTGTTTTTCTTTGTATATTCGAAAGTCGTTATATCATCATTTGGTCCTAGAACGCTTGTGAGGAATTGGCGAAGAGCACCTGCACGCTGTGGGAAGCTTACGATGAAGTAGTATAGTAAGCCTTCGTGAATTAAAGATTTTTCTTTAATCTCCTGCATACGTCCAATGTCATTATTACCACCACTAATGATGATAACGACAGATTTTCCTTTTATTTCTTCTTTATAATAATCGAGTGCCGCTACAGATAATGCTCCGGCAGGCTCTGCGATAATGGCGTGTTTATTATAAAGATCTAAAATCGTTGTACATACTTTTCCTTCTGGTACTAGTACAATGTCGTCTAAATAGCGGCGACAAACATTGTACGTGTGATTACCGACACATTTTACTGCAGCACCATCTACGAACTTGTCAATCCAATCAAGTGCCACTGCGCCGCCTTCTGCAAATGCAGCCTTCATGCTACCTGCCCCAGCAGGCTCTGCACCGATAATTTTACTATTGGGGGAAAGGTTTTTCACGTAGGCAGAAACACCTGACATTAAGCCACCGCCACCGATACTACCAAATACGTAGTCGATTGGTTCCTCCATGTCATTCATAATTTCAACGGCAACCGTTCCTTGACCAGCGATGACATCAAAATCATCAAATGGATGGATAAAGATTTTATCGTGTTCTTCACAGTAAGCTAATGCACTTTCCGCAGAATCATCAAAGGTATCACCCGCTAAAATAATTTCCACATAATCACGACCAAACATACGCACTTGATCAATTTTTTGCTTAGGGGTTGTTTGAGGCATAAAAATGCTTGCTTGAATTTTCAGTTGTGCACAGGCGTAAGCAACACCTTGGGCATGGTTGCCTGCACTTGCACAAACAACGCCAGCTTTGCGAGCCTCTTCTTCAATTTTTTTAATCTTATAGTAGGCACCACGAAGTTTAAATGAGCGTACATGCTGTAAATCTTCGCGTTTAAAATAAATATTAGCTCCGTATTTCTCGGATAAATAGTCATTTTTTTGTAGCGGCGTGTGCACCACTACGTCTTTTAAGAAATGATGAGCAATTAAGACATTTTCTACTTGCACAGTTCTAGTGTCAGCAACTTCCATAGTATTCATCCTCCGTTATACGTAAAACATTTATCTATGATAGCATATTTTATTAGCTTTTTGTTATTAATTTTTAGTAAATTCTAAATTTTCGGTGTCTATTTCAATTTCTTTCAGCGGGTGTCCAAACACCCGCTGAAAGAAGTTAAAGCCTCTGGCGGATGTCACGGAATCGGAAAAAGGAGTTCACAGAGGATGTTAGCCTAAAATCATCGCATCCATGCGATAACGGCTAACTGACCTGCATCGGTAAAAACGCCACGTCCTGTGGCATTACCGACATCGTGTCGGCCTTCGTGCAGGCCTAAGCACAAAGTCGATTCTGGACGCAATTATGCCGAGGCATAATTGATCTAGGTACCTACATAACGGAGAATAATTAAATTTTTTCGAGAATTTTTTGTAGAAATAAAGGATACGTTCATTTCCTCATAACGAAAATGGTCAAGCATATACTAGAATACCTTAGGACAAGTAGGAGGGTATGTAATTGGAAATCATTCAAGGAATTCTATCTACATACATTCAATTTTTCGATTGGGAAATGTGGAAAGAAATTTTAACTGACCCTGTATCTTGGGGGTTAATATCAACACTAGTTATAATAGAAGGTTTACTGTCGGCAGATAACGCACTTGTATTAGCAGTGCTAGTGAAGCATTTGCCAAACAAGCAACGCAAACGAGCGTTAATGTACGGTATGTTTGGTGCCTATTTTTTCAGGTTCTTGTTTATTGGTATAGGTGTTTATTTGGTAGAGTTTTGGTATATTAAATTGCTAGGAGCTTTGTATTTAGGTTGGCTATGTGTCGCCCATTTCTTACAAATTGGGGAAGAGGATAGCGCCAAGGAAATGAAAAAAACAGGGCTGATGGTTCGTCTTTTTGGCACGTTTTGGGCGACTGTTATTTCGGTAGAACTGATGGATATTGCCTTTTCAATTGACGCGATTTTTGCCGCTTTTGCGATATCCAATCAAATTTGGATATTACTCATCGGGGGGATGCTAGGTATTTTAATGATGAGAACCATTGCAGGCTTATTTTTAATCATTATTGAAAAAATACCAGAACTAGAGGCAACAGCATTTATTATTATTGGTATTATTGCGCTGAAAATGCTAGCTAGCGTCATCGGTGTTCACGTTCCACACTATATGTTTTTTATCGTGTTAATTATTGTATTTGCTATAACTTTTTTTGTTCATATTTTAAAAAAATTAAGGGTCGCTTAATATAAAAACGGTTCTGTTCTCATTTAAGAAAGAGAACAGAACCGTTTTGTTCTAGTTAAGGAAACTATAGATTTTTTTCCTGTGGATAACCTAGTGCATAGTCGGCGTCTAGGCTAAAGCGCTACATCCTCGAGGTCGCTTCGATCCCTCGGGCAAAAGTGGTAGAGCGTTTACTTTTGCTTCGGGCTCTCTAGCGCTTGTCGGATGTAAACGAGCGCTTTAGCGCATTTGTTCTTATTTTACATATTGATCAGGATTCACAATATAGAACTTTTCAATATTTAGCCAGCTTTCACTCATTGGCTCACCGTCATCGATGCGTTTTTCAGTTTCTTGCATCATCCAAGCAGTTTGAGATGCATGTGCTTGTAATGCTTTAATTTTATCCGTCTTCATTTCACTAATATCGATGACAACATGTGGCTCCCCATTTTTTTCAATTGTATCATTTGCAAAGGCACATCCAAACACTTGTGGACGTGCAGCTTTTGGCATACGACGAACAGCTTCTACTACTGCACGTGCTGTTGCCTCATGGTCTGGATGCACTGCAAAGCCAGGTAAGAATGTAATAATAAGAGAAGGCATTAATTCCTCTATTAAACCTTCAACTAGCTTTACCATTTTTTCATCGTTTTCAAATTCAATCGTTTTATCACGGAAGCCAAGCATACGTAAATCTTGTATTCCCATTGCCTCTGCTGCTGCAATAAGCTCCTTGCGTCGAATTTCTGGCAAGGATTCACGTGTCGCAAAAGGTGGATTTCCTAAATTACGCCCCATTTCGCCTAAAGTTAAACAGGCATATGTAACAGGAGTATTCATTTTTTTTGTATAATAGGCAATTGTTCCAGCAACTGAAAAAGCCTCATCATCTGGGTGAGGGTAAACAATTAAAATATGACGTTGTGGTTGTAAATTCAAATAGTCGTCCCCCTTAGTAAGTAAACGGCGTTTCACTAATTTCAAGTGCAATCGCCAATTTACCTGAGTAGTCTAGTCCAGCCATTAATAAACGGCCTAAATCATCTAATTCAAAATGTGTGATGCCTTGAGCATAAACCCAGCCATGTGCCATTTTTAATCCGACACGATGGGGTGAATCATCTACCACTTTAGCAAGTTCATAGTTGATTTTAGCATTGCGAATAAAAGCACCTGCATTAAAAAATTTCTCATCAAAGTGTGCTGCATATGAACCGTTCGTTGTCTCAAGATGAATATAAACGTCTTTGTTGGCGAAAGAATTCAATAATTCCTGCAACGTCTTTACTTGTACTTCTTGCATCTTAACACTCCTCTCGATTATTTCTCCTTTAAGTATAGTAAAAAAAATTCACAAAGGGAAATTGAAAGGCTTTTGTTGCCAACATAATAATAAATACTGTTAGTAAAATACAGAAAATTCTTTATTTTAAAATAATTATTATTCACTATTTATCTAGGGTTAATTACTTGAAAAAACTATTCTAATGTATCAATATAGGACACGTGAAACAGATTAATATAAATTGTGTCGTTATAATTTGTATGCGGTTTCATAAATAGAATATGGGGAGATTGATACTATGATTTATGCAAATCCTAATACTCCGGGAGCAGTAGTAAATTTCAAAGAAAAATATGATAACTTTATCGGTGGCGAATGGATTCCTCCAGTAAAAGGTCAATACTTTGAAAATAAAACACCTGTAACAGGTCAAGTTTTCACAAAAGCAGCTCGTTCAACAGCTGAAGATATTGAGCTTGCTCTTGATGCAGCACACGCAGCAAAAGATGCATGGGGTAAAACAAGCGCAACTGAGCGTGCATCTATTTTAAATAAAATCGCAGATCGCATTGAAGAAAACTTAGAAATGATTGCTGTTGCAGAAACATGGGATAATGGTAAAGCAGTTCGCGAAACGTTAAACGCAGATATTCCTTTAGCAATTGATCACTTCCGTTATTTTGCAGGTGTCATCCGTGCACAAGAAGGGCGTACAACACAATTAGATAACGACACTGTTGCATACCACTTCCAAGAGCCACTAGGTGTAGTTGGTCAAATCATACCTTGGAACTTTCCAATCTTAATGGCAGCTTGGAAAATCGCTCCTGCACTTGCAGCAGGTAACTGTATCGTGATGAAACCAGCTGAACAAACGCCAGTTTCATTATTAGTGTTAATTGAAACAATTCAAGACATCCTACCAAAAGGCGTACTTAACATTGTAAACGGCTTCGGTGTTGAAGTTGGTAAACCACTTGCAACGAACAAACGAATTGCAAAAGTTGCTTTTACTGGTTCAACAGCTGTTGGTCGCCAAATTATGCAATATGCAACTGAAAATATTATTCCTGTAACGTTAGAGCTAGGTGGTAAATCACCAAACGTATTCTTTGAGGACGTAATGGCTTCAGATGATGAATATTTAGATAAAGCAATTGAGGGCTTTGTGATGTTCGCATTAAACTCAGGCGAAATTTGTACTTGTCCTTCACGTGCACTTGTTCAAGAATCCATTTACGATAAATTCATTGAACGTGCATTAGAACGCGTAAAAGCTATTAAAATTGGTAATCCATTAGATACAGAAGTCATGATGGGTGCTCAAGCTTCAAATGAACAAAAGCAAAAAATTCTTTCTTACTTACAATTGGGTAAAGAAGAGGGTGCTGAGTGCTTAATAGGTGGAGAAGAAAATATTCTTGAAGGCGACCTTGCTGGAGGTAACTACATTCAACCAACAGTTTTCAAAGGTCATAACAAAATGCGAATCTTCCAAGAAGAAATCTTTGGCCCAGTGCTTGGCGTAACTACATTCAAAGATTTCGATGAAGCAATGGAAATTGCAAATGATACAGAATATGGTTTAGGTGCTGGTGTTTGGTCACGTTCTGGTGACATTGCTTACCGTGCAGGTCGAGCTATTCAAGCTGGTCGTGTGTGGACAAACACTTATCATCAATATCCAGCGGGTGCTGCATTTGGTGGATTCAAACTTTCTGGTATCGGTCGTGAAAACCATGCAATGATGTTAGATCACTACCAACAAACTAAATGTCTTTTAGTGAGCTACAAAAAAGAAGCACAAGGATTTTTCTAATACCAAAGGATGAATAACAACATGGTAGAACGAGTGATTGCAACAAAAGAGGCTTTAAATTTGATAGAGCTAATTAAGAGTCGACATGGCGCTATCATGTTTTATCAATCTGGGGGTTGCTGTGATGGCTCTGCACCGATGTGTTATGTAGAAGGAGATTTTAAAATTGGTGAAAACGATATCTATCTTGGTACAATAGGTGACGTTCCTTTTTACATTCATAGAGCGCAATATGAATATTTTAAGCATACTCAATTGATTATTCATGCGATTGAGGGCAGAGGTGCAAGTTTTTCTTTAGATAGTGTTGAAGATATGCATTTCATTACGAACTCTAGAGTATTCACAACAGAAGAGTATGAAGAAGTAATAAAGCTCTTTTAATTTCTTTCAGCAGATGTTTTATGTAGCGAAAGCAAAGCGTCAGCTACAAATGTTTTATGTAGCGAAAGCAAAGCGTCAGCTACAGATGTTTTATGTAACGTAAGTGAAACGGCAGTTACAAATGTTTTTTGTACCGAAAACGTAGCGACAGGTACAGAAGTCTCCCATCTCTATAGGTAGTGAGATGAATGTAAGTGGAAATTACTTTTTCAGTGGATGTCCAAACACCTAGTGAAATAGATGAACTCAGTCTAAGAACGCCACGTCCTGTCGCATTACCGAAATGACAGACTCATGCAGGCCTAAGCACAAAGTCGAATCCGGACGTTAATTATGCCGAGGCATAATTGATTGCATCTTTTAATCTATGGAGATGTATCAAGCAATATTCTTGAAAATATTATTGAAATATATCAATATAATGAATGTGAAAGCAAATTTGTACAAAGTGTGTCATTTTGTTTTGTATACGGTTTCACAAATGAAAAGATACTGACCATGATTTCTTCCTTAACTGACGGATAGGCAGCTCAAAATGTTGAAGGGAAACTAGGTAATAACGAATTCTATCTTGGTACAATAGATGACGTTCCTTCAACATTGATATGTATAGCTGTAATAAGGGAAGAAAACAGAAAGCTCATTATCATAGTATAGTAAAAAAGCCGCGATTCTCTTTTATGACGGAGAATCGCGGCTTTTTATAATTAGTGGTTTTTGGGGGTATGTATGTTAATATCGGTTGAGTTTTCGTTCAATGGAATCTAGACGATTGTTGAGATGTGATAGATGCTTATGCATTTGTCTAAATTGTACACTTTGATTTTGCGCGTCGGATGTTCTTGCTTGTTCATTTGCCTCTTCTTCCTGCAATGCTAAAATGGTGGAGAGGGTTGCTAGTGAATACCCTATTGTCAAAACCATTGAAGAAATTAATTCTACTTTGGTAGAGGTTATACTTCCACCTTGGATACCTATGTCTTCTCCTAGGAGACCTGCTTCTTCACCACCTAGGAAACTTGCTTGTGTATTTGTATTTGGGTCTTGTTGTTGTCTACGTCTTGCCATTCTTCTCCCTCCCATATACAGCTAATATATGGTATATGAAGTAGTAGCGTATCTTGTCCAGAGAATTAATAAAAAACCACAGTCGGAATAAAAATTCTTAATTTTCAAATAATTTATTTGATTTTTATGGAAAAATAGAGCAATATAGTAGAAATAAACAGTTGTTTTTAGGGGGAATAGATGTGAACAAGGACTTTAAATATTGTAAAGATTCTAGAGTTATGCGTACAAGTCGAGTTTTTCCGAATGATATTAACAATCATAATACACTGTTTGGCGGCCGACTAATGAGTGACATCGATCAAGTAGCTTCAATTTCAGCTGCTAAGCATAGTCGTAGAGATTGTGTGACAGCCTCAACGGATTCCGTAGACTTCCTACATCCAATACGCCCGACTGATTCTGTATATTTCGAATCTTATGTAACGTGGACTGGGATATCTTCAATGGAGGTTTTCGTGAAGGTCATTTCTGAGAATTTGAAAACGGGAGAACGGAAGGTAGCGGCAACAGCATTATTAACCTTTGTTGCATTAGATGAAAATAATAAACCAGCCCCAGTTCCATCTGTCATTCCAGAAACAGTAGAAGAGACAAAACTCCATGAAACAGCATCTGAACGAGCAAAGGCGCGTGCAGAGCGTAAAAAGGAAAGTAAGGCATTGGCTCAATTCATTTCGATGAACGATCCATGGGATTATCGGCTCGAAATGATGGAGAACTACTATATGTAAAAGAGGCATCTGAAATTAATCAGATGCCTTCTCTTTATCAATTATGCCTCGGCATAATTGCGTGACATCCGCGGAGGCTTTAACTTCTTTCAGCAGGTGTTTGGAAACTTGCTTAAAAGTAACTTAAACCCGCATTCATCTCACCACCTTTAGAGATGGGAGACTTCTGTAGCTGACGCTTTGCTTTCGTTACAAAAGACATTTGCTGAAAGAAGTTAAATTTCTGTTACGGTTACTTGTGGTGCGCCAAAACGAGATTTTGCACCGTGCATAACTGGTCCTACATAGTCATTTAATGCCCAACCGTGAGCGATTGCAGCAGATACGAATTCTTTTGCTTCAATAACAGCTTCTTTCACTGAAAGACCATTTGCAAGGTTTGCTGTCACCGAAGCAGCAAATGTACAGCCAGCCCCATGATTATAAGTAGAAGCGACTTTTTCAGATTCTAATAAATAGAATTTTCACCATCGAAGAATAAGTCACTTGCATTTTCAGTAGCTAACGCTTTTCCACCTTTAATCACAACAGCTTTAGCACCTAGCTCATGAATTTTACGAGCTGCTATTTTCATCTCTTCGATTGTCTTTGGTGTTCCAGTTCCAGCTAATTGTCCAGCCTCAAATAGATTTGGTGTTGTTACTGCTGCTAATGGTAAAAGATGTTGAATCATCGCATCTGTGTTACCGGGGTTCAATACTTCATCTTCTCCCTTACATACCATTACAGGATCGATGACAACATTTGTAGTGCCAGACTTTGCGATAGCGTCACCAGCGATAGAAATGATTTCTTCAGTTGACAGCATGCCAGTTTTTATTGCGTCAATGCCTGTTGAAAGAGCAGTATCGATTTGTTTTTGTAAAAGCTCTGTTGGTAATGATGTTACGTTATGTGTCCAGCCGTTTGGATCCATTGTTACGACAACCGTTAATGCCACCATGCCATATGTTCCGTGTTCTTGAAAAGTTTTAAGATCGGCTTGCATACCTGCGCCGCCTGATGTGTCTGAACCAGCAATTGTTAAAGTTTTTTTAAGAGCCATGTGATAGATCTCCTTTGTAGATGAAGTTTTAAAATTACCATCTAGTATAGTCCTATTCTGATTCTATAAAAATAGTCACAATACGATATTTTTATAATGTCAGTCTTAACTAATGCTTGAATTCAACATTATTTTTTTGTACCGTTATAGGAGAAGAAAGGGGCTTATATTACGATGAAACAAGTATTCCCGAATGATTGGCAAGCAGTACTTGCAGAAGAAATAGAAAAACCATACTATAAAAAGCTACGTCAATTTGTAGCACTTGAATATTCAACACAAACAATTTATCCACCAATGAATGACATAATGAATGCATTTTATACGACAGCTTATCAGGATGTAAATGTCGTAATTTTAGGTCAGGACCCTTATCATGGACCAAACCAAGCACATGGATTAAGTTTTTCGGTCATGCCAGGAATCCCAAATCCACCAAGCTTGCGAAATATGCTACAAGAGTTACAGGATGATCTTGGCTGTCCAATCCCTCAAAACGGAACATTAACAAAATGGGCGCAACAGGGTGTAATGCTATTGAACACTGTATTAACGGTTCGAGCAGGCCAGGCGCATTCTCATAAAGAACAAGGATGGGAGCAATTTACGGATGCTGTAATTGATAAATTAGCATCACGGGACAAACCAATTATATTTGTGCTTTGGGGTAAACCAGCACAGCGAAAAAAACAATTAATTCGTAAATACGCAACGCCACATTTCATTTTAGAAGCACCTCATCCAAGTCCTCTTAGTGCCTATCGAGGTTTTTTTGGTAGTAAACCATATTCGAAGATCAATGCACAGCTAATGGAATGGGGAGAGCAGCCAATTGATTGGTGCCTAGCTTAGAGATTGGCACAAATCGTTTTCTTTATGCACTCATCGTTTCGTGTTACAGTTAATAATAGAAGAAAGTGAGGGGCAACGATGAAGGTAAATTGTTTCAACTGTCAATATTTTAAAGTAACATGGGACCCACAAACTCCACGGGCCTGTGTAGCGTATGGCTTTAAAACAAAGCAAATACCATCCGTTGTCGTTAAACAATCCTCTGGCACGGAATGTCTAAAATTTGTGCCAAAAGCAGAAAGTGGGAGAGCGTAATGATTCCTTATCAAGCCGTTATTCAACAACTTGAAAAACAATTATCTGGTGTCAAAAATGCTGGAAACGAACCGCAAATTCGTGAAGCCTTAACAGCAATTCGAGCATTATGTGATGTGGTATTAGACTCACCTGACGGCATTGCTAAAACGCAGTCAAAACATTTGCCACAAATGCTGGTATCAGAGCCGAAGCAATCAAGTTTATATACTGCAAAAATTGAAGAAGAAGACGGGGCAAATGGTGATTCAATTTTTGACTTTTAACCAAAGGTAGGAAAAATGACATGAAAAAATTTATCGTGACAGGTGCACTCCACGGTTTTTTAGCAGTGGCATTCGGTGCATTCGGTGCACATGCTTTAAAAGAAATTCTAGACGATTATGGTCAGGGGATTTGGGAAACAGCAGTTCAGTACCAAATGTTTCATGCCACTGGTTTACTTATAATTGGCTTATTGATGAGCTCTAAACTACTAGGTGAGGTGAAGCAGTTAAATCTAGCCGGCATCTTTTTTAACCTCGGTATTGTCTTCTTTTCAGGAAGCTTGTATGTACTGGCAATCAGCGGTATTAAAGTTCTAGGCGCTATTACACCAATTGGTGGTGTGCTATTTTTAGCTGGATGGATTTTAATTATAGTATCAGCCCTTAAACATGCTCGATAATAAAATTTAGAATTCCTACAAAGATACTCTTTTACATTATATGTAAGGGAGTTTTTGTTGTTTTAATAGGCTTCTCAGGTAACCACTAGTAATAATAAAGAGAATTTATCTTCCGAACTAACAATATAATACATAGAGAATAATAGTTTTTAATCCTATTGTCTTTGTAGGGATTTATAGTACACTATTATTACCAAATGAGTTCGACAAAAGAAAGTGAGGTTTGTGATATGGAGAAGCTGTTTACTTTACTAGATAATAACTATGATGAAATGGTAGCGATTCGTCGTCATTTACATGAATATCCGGAATTATCCTTTGAGGAAGTGGAGACACCGGCGTATGTAGCTGCTTTTCATCAAGCGTTAGGACATGAGGTTCGTGAACATGTAGGCGAGCGTGGTGTTGTTGCGACATTACGTGGTGGGAAGCCAGGTAAAACGGTAGCATTGCGTGCTGATTTTGATGCGTTAGCGATTCAAGAAGAAAACGATATTCCTTATAAGTCAAAAATAGAGGGTAAAATGCATGCATGCGGACATGATGGTCATACTGCAACATTACTTGGGCTTGCTAAGGCACTCAATGCAATAAAGGATGAGATTGCAGGTAATGTGGTATTTATTCATCAGCATGCGGAAGAGATTGCACCAGGTGGAGCAAAGCCTATGATTGAAGATGGCTGTCTAGATGGGGTAGACGTTATTTTTGGTACACATTTATGGGCACCAACGCCACTGGGAGATATTTTGGTGAGAGATGGAGCCATTATGGCTGCTGCGGATAAAGTGGAAATTACGATTCAAGGCAAAGGTGGTCATGGTGCGGAGCCTCATCATTCTATTGATGCTGTTGCCCTTGCTTCACAGTTTGTTGTCAATGCACAGCAGCTTATATCTCGACGCATTGATCCCTTAAAATCAGCCGTTTTAACAATTGGTCATTTTGAGGCGATTAATCCTTTCAATGTCATTGCTGAACGAGTAGTACTAGCGGGAACGGTACGTACTTTTGAGGAGCAGGTGCGCAGACAGATGGAGCAAGAGCTTGAGGCAGTATTAAATGCCACTTGTCTAGCTTTTGGCGCAAGCTATGAGTATCGGTATACAAGAGGCTATCCACCTGTTTACAACCATGTGAAAGAAACAGAATTTATTGCACAGCTTGCAGCAGATGTACCAGGAGTAGAAAATATTATAACGTGCCCACCATTTATGATTGGTGAGGACTTTGCGTATTATTTAGAGAATGTACCAGGTACATTTTTCTTCACAGGTGCCAAAAAGCCAGAGTGGGAAGTGGCATATCCTCATCATCATGTACGCTTTGACTTTGATGAGCGTGCAATGTTGATTGCTGCCAAAACATTAGGAAAAGCAACATTGCAGTATTTACAAGAAAATCAATAGTAAGTCCCCATTTGACGTACTGTAAGGCTTGAGCTTAAAGTAAAAATTGGCATGCTAGGAGGTTATCCTAACATGCCGATTTTTTTGATCTAAGGGCAAATATCCACGTAGACTCCTATGAACCATTTGTATGGTGGTTTATATATTAGTTATTGTTTTGAGAACTTTGAGTTAGCCCATTTCAATTATGGATTTTGGTTAAAATAAGACATTTCCTCATCATATTCAGCAAAATCAAAGTAAATCATTGGGAATAGGAAACGATGATTCGATTTGAGTTCACGTAAAATAACATGGTCTCGACCAGCAGCTTCTACAACGCCTCGCACAGTTTTCGTGTTTTTGCCTTGCTCAACCGCGTGCTCGAAGGAAAAATGGAAGGTAGCGGGTTTTCCGCGATTCAAACGCAAAATATTTTCAATATACGATTGCTCCCGTCCAGGTGGTCGTGCTCCAGTCGTCTGTGGAGGCATTACCTGTGGAGGCATTTGTTGTTGCGTTGTCGGTGTCCAATAATAAGGCATCATAAATTTTCAACCTTCTTTCTTTTAGATTTGAGGACAATCTTCTTCAGTTGGCGAGAAAAAGCAATGCGCTTTGAATCTTCCCGTGTTCCATTGACCGTACCATTGTGCAGGACAATCTCCCCCAGGTCTGAAAAACCATAGCGAACGAGTTGCTGGATGGAATCTTTCACCTTGAATAACTCTCCTTGCTAATCTAACGTCTTGATCACGTGCTCGTTGAAAAAAGTAGCCTTGTGTTGTTGCTTCAAAGCCTCCAGGACGCTGAAAAACCATTTGTTCAATTGTCCGAACATCAGTAAAATCTAAACAATCTGCTCGTACACGATTGACGCCAACATTGCCGACCATCAGCATACCTAAATCTCCATCGCCTTCTGCCTCGGCGCGCATAAGCCTTGCTAATAGGGATGTTTGTGCATCATTCGTCTTTATAACAGCGATTTTCATTCCTCCTCGCAGACAGTATATGCATGAAGGTATTGTAGACATGTTCAATTTTGATGAAAGAAATTCACATTATAAAAATGCTGAGCATATATTAATAATGACGAGTAGTTTGTAAAAGAGGAGAAAATCCTTTATATAATTTTTAGAAAGAATGGGTAAATAGAGAATAGAAAATATATTGGGGAATGTGAGATTGAAAATTGCATGTGTATTGAATACATGTGAGGTGACAGGGAATGGAGTTTGGTGTTTGGGTTGGTATTTTGTTGAGTGCTGTGCTGGCATTTTTGGTGGGGAGTTTTTACGGACAGCCTCTCCATTGGTATCTCTTTATATTAATAATCGTTATAGGTTTTTTTATCAATACGATTATATTAATTTTGAAAGTTAAGGATGAAAGGTCTTGAGGTACAATGCAGCCATATAAGAAAGTGTCATCGTAGTGGATGGCACTGAAAAAGTCGATTTGCCACAAAAAATGTGATGCAAATCGACTTTTTTAAGTTTCTAAATCCAATAAAAGACAGATTTGTAATATAAAAATGAATTTCTTTAGTTTTTCAGTGCCCTTCGTAGTGGATGGCGCTTTTTTATTTTTGTTAACTTTTTATGATTAAATAGCTAAATTTTTATGTTTTGCAAGTATATTGAAAATAAACTGTGGCATACTAACATGGAAAATTATTTTTGTCTTTCATGAAGGAGTGTTACAATGCGTATTTTTGGTATGTTTGTAGCAATTATCATAAGTGCATTCATGGCCATTGGTATAGCAGAATACTACCATCAGCCATATAATTGGTATTTAGTTTTCCTTATGATTCTAACTGGTTTTTTTATTCATATAATTATTTTAATATTGGAATCAGAGAACAGCGAAGAAAACGAATTCTAAAAAATGCGAGTCCGCTAGTATGGACTCGCATTTTTATATATTGGATTAGACAGTTAAGAATTTCACTAGTTTTTCTTGATCAAGAAGGTTACCAACGAAGAATGCACCGAACTCACCGTAGCGAGCTGAAACTTCATCAAAACGCATTTCATATACTAATTTTTTGAATTGTAGTACGTCATCTGCGAATAGTGTTACGCCCCATTCATGATCATCGAAGCCAACAGAACCAGTAATAATTTGTTTAACTTTACCAGCATAGCCACGACCAATCATACCGTGAGAACGCATTAGAGATTTGCGTTCGTCCATTGAAAGCATATACCAATTATCATCGCCTTGACGACGCTTATCCATTGGGTAGAAGCAAACATGCTTAGCACGTGGAAGTTCAGGGTATAGACGAGCACGCACATGTGGATTTTGGTATGGATCTTCGTCTGAATCGCCTGCTAAATAGTTAGAAAGCTCCACAACAGATACATATGAATATGTAGGAATTGTAAAATCAGCAATCGCTAATTTATTAAATTCAGCTTCAAGCTCTTGTAGCTCTTCCATTGTTTCACGTAATGTCATAATCATAAAGTCAGCTTTTTGACCAACGATTGCGTAAAATGCATGAGCACCTGTTTTAGCGACATCAGCCTCATTTAATTTTTCTAAATAAGCAATGAATTCTTCAACTGCTGCTTGGCGTTCCTCAGCAGAAACTAGTTTCCATGAAGCCCAGTCGATTGAGCGAAAATCATGTAAAGTGTACCAACCATCTAAAGTAATTGCTGCTTCATTCATTATTTAAAACACTCCTTTATAAGTGAATAACATTCAAATTTTAGTTTATCATAGTTTGTACAAAATCCCTAAGTTCATGATTGCATTTCACGAATTTGACACCTTCCATAGATAATGTATTCTAAAGAGAAGAGATGTAAATAGAGGAGTACCATTCATGAAAAGTATTTTACAACAGCCGATTTGGCGTTTTTACGATCAATCCATTAGCGCGAAGCAAAGATCGCCACTTGAATCCTTTGCAACAGACGATACTTTATGTCAGCTAGTTGGACAATTAGCCTCTCCACCAACTATTCGTACATGGGTGCATGATGCATCTGTTGTGCTCGGTATTCAGGATCACCGTTTACCATATGTGCAGCAGGGTATGGACTTGCTCAATACACGTGGCTATCATCCCATTGTGCGTAATTCAGGCGGACTAGCCGTTGTCCTTGATGAAGGCGTACTGAATATATCCATTGTTTTATCTGAGCAAACGGATGCGCTAAGCATTAATGATGGCTATGATGTAATGGTAGCTCTAGTAAAGGGATTATTCCCTGAAGTAGCGGATCAAATTGAAGCCTATGAAATTGTAGGTTCCTATTGCCCAGGCTCCTATGATTTAAGTATTGAAGGAAAGAAGTTTGCTGGTATTTCTCAGAGACGCTTACGCCAAGGGGTAGCAGTACAAATTTATTTATGTATTGAAGGAAGCGGTTCAGACCGAGCAGCACTCATTCGTGACTTTTATGAGGAAAGTCTAAGAGGAGAAGAAACAAAATTTACGTATCCTAACATTGTCCCTGATGTGATGGCGTCACTAGCAGAACTTGTTGATGCATCGTTAACAGTGGAAGATGTTGTTATTCGCTTACAGCAACTTCTTAACAATATGGCAGAAGAAATTCGAGTTGAGTCTTTTCATGATGAAGAATTAACGCTATATGGGTTCTATTTACAACGTATTTTAGAACGGAATACGAAAATGCTTGAACTAAAGTGATAGATGGTTTCTATAATTATTGACCAAAGAAAAAGCGATGCTGCTAACTAAGCACATCGCCATTTTCTTGTTGAAAAGGAGTACTACTTACAACAAGATTTCCGTTTTTCTCCATTTTAAAAACAGGTGCAACTCGTTCTTCCTCTTCATCTAGTGTTACTAGTCGTCTAGCACGGTTCATAATTTGTACAAATTGCTCGTAATCTTTTCGAATAGCTCTATTTTCCTCTTCTAGCTGAGTAATTGTCTTCTCTAGTTTTTTATTTTTCTCAGATGTTACGTGCACTAGCTGTCTCCATTTTGAAGACTCATTGCCTACTTCACCAGAGTGCTGTAAACGTAATAAATAGGCTATGACAATATCAAGAGATAATGCAGATAGAGGAATTGATCTGCCTTCTGCGCCACTATTATTGACTGTAAACATACTAGAAGCACGGCGTCTAGCTGGAGCTCCCAACACTCGCATTCTTTCTTTTCTTTCTTTTTTGGCTTCTGCTAATTGCTCCTCGAATTCTTTGCGAACGACAGCATTCCAACGGAAACCACATGCAGCAGCAGTACGGTTTAAAGCATCACCAGCTTCTTCAAAGGCATTTAACTGGGTACTACCCTCCGTTACATGGCGAATTACCGCCTCTGCTAATAATTCATCGTTTTCTTCTAACCAAGCATCTTGTCTTACTTTACTCATATTAAAATCCTCCCACCTTTATTTGGAACTTTTTATTTACAACTAGCATGACCAATCTTTTAACCTTTTATTCATCTATGTGGAAGGAATTTTGCTTGAATACAAGGTGAAAAGTGCGATACAATACCGGATGTAGGTTTGTACGTATGCTACATACTTAAATATGTGAAGATCATACGTTCAATAGAAGCGATTTTTAGACATCCGCCGGAGGCTTTAGGCCAACACGATGTTGGTCACTCAGTCGTTGCCACAGGACGTGGCGTTCTTAGACTGAGTTCCTTTATTTCAGCGGATGTTTGGACACCCGCTGAAAAGTGATTTAAAACCGCATTCATCTCACCACCTATAGAGGTGGGAGACTTTTGTAGCTGACGCTTTGCTTTAGCTACAAAAGACATTTGCTGAAAGAAGTTAAAAAAATACTAAATAGAAAGGGTTGTTGACAAAATGGCAAACGAATTTAAAGTTTGCGATGAATGTCAGGCCGTTAACTTAAAAACGTTAATTCCAAAATTAAAGGAAATCGATCCTGATGCAACCATCGAAATTGGCTGTCATTCTTACTGTGGCCCAGGTCGTAAAAAAACATTTACCTTTGTAAATAGCCGCCCTGTTGCTGCACTAACGGAAGAAGAACTAATGGAAAAGGTTTTAGCAAAGTTAAAGAAATAAGTTAAACAAAATGCTATCTTCACTAGTCTAGTTGAAGATAGTTTTTGTTTTTTTTTGTAGAGTTTAATATCTACGGAAAGAAGAGGCAAAGTGGCGGATAGAATCAACGAAGCGACGGAAAGAAGAGTCAAAGCGAAGGATAGTCAACGAAGCGACGGAAAGAAGGGTCAAAGTGACGGATAGAATCAACGAAGCGCTGGAAAGAAGAGTCAAAGCGACGGATAGTCATTGAAGCGGCGAAAAGAAGAGACAAAGTGACGGATAGAACCAACGAAGCGACGAATAGAAGGGGCAAAACGAAGGATAGAACGAACGAAGTGACGGAAAGAAGAGTCAAATCGACGGAAAGTCAACGAAGCGACGGATAGAAGAGTCAAAGCGAAGGATAGTTAACGAAGCGACGGATAGAAGAGTCAAAGCGAAGGATAGTTAACGAAGCGACGGAAAGAAGGGGCAAAGCGAAGGATAGAACGAACGAAGTGACGGAAAGAAGAGGCAAAACGACGGAAAGTCAACGAAGCGACGGAAAGAAGGGTCAAAGCGACGGATAGAATCAACGAAGTGACGGATAGAAGAGTCAAAGCGAAGGATAGTTAACGAAGCGACGGAAAGAAGGGGCAAAGCGAAGGATAGAACGAACGAAGCGACGGAAAGAAGGGGCAAAGCGAAGGATAGAACGAACGAAGTGACGGAAAGAAGAGGCAAAACGACGGAAAGAAGGGTCAAAGCGACGGATAGAATCAACGAAGTGACGGAAAGCAGAGACAAAGCGACGGAAAGTCAACGAAGCGACGGAAAGAAGGGTCAAAGCGACGGATAGAATCAACGATCGGTAGAAAGCAGAGACAAAGCGACGGATAGTCATTGAAGCGCCGAAAAGAAAAGGCAAAGCGACGGATAGAACCATCGAAGCGACGGAAAGAAGAGGCAAAGCGACGAATAGTCAACGAAGCGACGGAAAGCAGAGACAAAGCGAAGGATAGAATCAACGAAGCGACGGAAAGAAGAGACAAAGCGAAGGATAGAATCAGCGAAGCGAAGCGACTCATCGGACGCCCCCGGGAAAGCGCTCAGTCGGAACGGAAATCAACCCCACGTTTTGATGATGAACCTGGAAATTAGGTCAATAGAATCCTAAATTAAGGCGAGAATACATTGAGTTAGGTTGATAGTCTCTATAATTAAAGTGAAATATGTATGCTAGTCCTACATTTATCGCATATAATAGAACAAATAGGAAACGGGGGTGCTGTACAATTGACACACTATGCAAAAGCTAAATTACAAGAGGAAAAAGTATTCAAGGACCCAGTGCATCGCTATGTGCATGTACGGGATCAAGTGATTTGGGATTTAGTTGGGACGAGAGAATTTCAGCGATTACGCCGAATTCGCCAGCTCGGTACAACGTTTTTAGTATTCCATGGAGCAGAGCATAGCCGCTTTAGTCACTCACTTGGTGTGTACGAAATTGTACGCCGCATAGTAGATGATATATTTGCAGGTCGTCCTGAATGGGATGAGGATGAACGACTTCTTGTGCTTTGTGCAGCCCTATTACACGATTTAGGGCATGGGCCATTTTCGCATGCTTTTGAAAATGTCTTTGAGCTTGATCATGAATTTTACACAAGACAAATTTTGGTCGGCGATACAGAAGTGAATGCAGTATTAAAAAAAGTATCGGCTGATTTCCCCGAGAAAGTATCACAGGTAATTGAAAAAACATATCCAAATAAGCAGGTTGTCAGTTTAATATCTAGTCAAATCGACGCTGATCGTATGGATTACCTACAGCGCGATGCATATTTCACTGGCGTAAGCTATGGCCATTTTGATATGGAACGTATTTTAAGAGTGATGCGCCCACGAAAAAATCAGGTCGTTATTAAGGCGACAGGCATGCATGCGGTAGAGGATTATATAATGAGCCGCTATCAAATGTACCTACAAATTTATTTCCACCCAGTATCTCGCAGTGCGGAGGTTATTTTAAATAATATTTTAAAACGCGCTAAGCAATTAAGCATAGCTGGCTACAAGTTTAAGCACGAGCCTACACACTTTTTAGCATTTTTCCGCAACTCCATTACGCTTGAGGACTATCTTGCATTAGATGAGAGTATTCTTTTTACATATTTTCAGCTTTGGATGCAAGAGGAAGATACTATTTTGAGTGACTTAAGTCGCCGTTTCGTCAATCGAAAGCTATTTCAGTACATCGATTTAGATCCAGGTGTAGAGCTAGACAAATATCAAAAGCTTCAAGAGCTCTTCAAGCAAGCAGATTTAAATCCAGAATATTATCTTGTCCATGATACGACGGCAGATTTACCTTATGATTTTTACCGCCCAGGGGAGGAAGAAGTACGCGTTCCTATTTTCCTAGAAATGAAAAATGGAGAGCTAAAAGAGCTATCTCGTGAATCTATTATTGTGGATTCTATTTCTGGCCGCATGAAGCGAGATCATAAAGTGTATTTCCCACTAGAATTCTTAGAGGACAACAGTACCCATTCCGATGTGAAGCAACAAATATTAACCTTGCTATATGGACGTGGGAAAAATTAAATAAAAAATTTTCCATGTATAAAACATGTATATAAAATAAGTAAAATGAATAGCTTTCCAACATACCTATGATGAAAAACAGTAAAAGTGCTCTATTTGAGTGATTTTTACTGTTTTTTTGTCGTTGTATAAAGATTAATGATGTGGAAATAATATAGAATTTTTTTGAATTGTGTAAATAAAAAGTCTGGAATTGTTTAGAATTTGTTCAGTAGTCTTTTTTATAATAAGACTAAAACCCTAAAGGGGGTGAGGTCTATTATTAAAGGCGTCACAAAAGTACTATGGATACATGCAAATTGTACATCTCACATACATAAGTCATCATGATTACCTATTCGTGAGTACTCAATAGAATGTATTCATTTATGACGACAAGCTAAATGAAGAAAAGAGGGACCAACCTTGTGTTTGTGGCATACTTTCCGACACTACGAAAAGATGCAACGTCGTCAGCAAACATCAACAGGTATCTCTCTGAACTTAGAAAAGGAGAGAAACATGCAAAAATTTAAAAAATTAAACATAGCAATAATCTTAATGCTACTCGTATTCCAAACCGTACTATCACCGATTTCAGTGTTTGCGAGTGAAGACATTTCTTCAACACCGTCGGAACAATCAGAAGTAACTGAACAACAAGCTGACATGGGACAACAAGTTGACACTGAACAACCTGACACAGATAGCGGGGACGAAGAATCTAGCGGTAATGCTAGTGATACAAATGAAGAGGAAAGTACTAATCAATCTCCTGAAAGCGATATAGGAGAAGAAATAAGTAAAGATGTAGACGAGGATAGTGAAGGTGAAGAAACAACAAATGATGACTCGGTGATATTGCCGTTGAATAAGGAGGAATTAGCTGCTCAACAAATTCCCGCTACTTTAACATCATTTGAAATGAAAATTAATGGTAAAACAGTTGAAAATGGTGGTTTTGGTACAGAGTTACCTAAAGATACATTAGCAAACTTTACTATTAAATTCTCTGTCCCTATGCAAAATGATCAAGAAGAAGCGTGGGGAGACGGTAGCTGGTTTGAATTCCAATTACCAAAATCATTAATTGACTTTGATGAAAAATTTAATGGTAGTAGAACAGTTGACGGTATCACATATACTTATACAACTACTGATAATAAAGTACGTGTAGAGTTAAATGGTATGACACCAGAATCAGCGAGTTCTCAACCAGAAGAATTGACAATTACATTCAATTCTGAATTTAATAATCTATCTGATGAAATTGAGCAAGAACTGGAAATTCCAGCAGTCACTGGTGGTAGTGATACAATTAAAGCTAAATTTACTTTCTTGCCATCAACTAGCAATAAAACAGTAAGCAAGTCAGAAGTAGGTACTCCTACACCAACAGCAAGCGGTAACCATGAGATGGAATGGCAAGTTTGGGTTAACGAAGCTGGTAAAACGTTAAATAATCCAAAACTAATAGATAATCCAACTCCGCTAGCAGGTTCACCATCACATGAAATTGTGGCTAATTCTGTTAATGTTTATCAATATGAAGTTGGTTTAAATGGTGTGAAAAATCAAACAGGCAATGGAACTCAGGTTATTGAAAATGGTGACTGGGGAAATATTGAAAGTAAGTTAACTGGTAAATACGCATATAAAATTACGTATAAAACGGCAGTATCATTAGATTCTGATAAGCGTGATGGTGAAGTTAAATTCAATAACACAGTTACATTTACTAATAATGGGCAAAGTGAAACTTCTAAACAAGCTACTCATACAATTACGTATGGTAAAGCGCTAGAAAAAAAGTTAGTCAGCAATACAAACTATAAAACAGAGTGGCGTATTGATTACAACCATAACCTGTTAAATATCGGTAAAGATAATGCAAAGATAACTGATACAATTACAGGCCCTCACGAAATTGACACATCAAGCATCAAAGTATATAAAATGAATGATGCAACTGGAAATGTAGTTAATGAAGTGTCGCAAGGTGAAGAGGTTAAAACAGGCTTTACTATTGATGGAGATGCTAAAACCTTCACACTAACATTTGATAGTGCTATTTTAGATGCATATACAATTGTTTATGATGCGAATTACAATAAACAAGATTTCTATGAAACAGAAGATGGTCCATTTAAGAACAGCGTGACAAGCGGTTCAGGTAAAACGAATAATAAGTCGTATGAACTAACTGAGAATTTACTAGAAAAATCACATAAAGTTGACTTTGATAAAAAAGTCATTACATGGACGATTGAGATTAAATCTGACAATCCTAAAAAACCGATTAACAACCTAACATTAACTGATACATTTACAGCAGATGATGCAGATGGTAAACATGAGTTAATAGCTAATTCTGTAAAGCTTAACGGTACAGATGCAAATTATACCCTTATTGAAAAAGGCTTTACAATCACAGATATTAACGTGCCTTCAGGTGAAACAGCAACTATAACTTATCAAACAAGCTTCGCAATTGATGATAATGGTGTAGTACAGAATCAAGGTTATGGTAATAAAGCTACTACAAAGTGGACAAGTGGTAAAGAAACATACGAAAAAACTGATACAGATAAGTATGTTCCGGATACAACTACAGTTAACAACGGTAGTAAATCAGGTAAGTTCGATTACGTAACACAGGAATTTACATGGGATGTAAAAGTTAATATTAATAAAAAAGATATTAATGGGGCCGTATTAGTTGATACAGTTGGAGATGGACATAAGTATGTACGAGGAACAATTGAAGTACTACCTTTAACTAATTTAGGTGGTAGTGATACAGGTGGGACAATTGGAACAAAACCGATTTCTTCAGATTATTATGATGTTAGTGACGAATCTGATAAAGGCTTTACCCTAACATTCAAGTCTTTATCAGAAGAAATAAACAACAAAGCATACGTTGTTCGTTATAAAACAATGGATGATGATAAAATTCTTGGTATCGGTTCAGATAATAAAAAAGAAGAAGGAAATGTTTATACGAATGGTGCCACATTTAAAACAAATGGTACTCAAGAGTTTACACTTGATTCAACTCCAGTAATAATTGATGGAGATGTTGCGAATAATTTAATTACGAAAAATACACCAACTCAAGATGCGGCTAAAGAATTAATTACTTGGACGTTAGATGTAAATAAATCTCATTCTGATTTAGGTAAAGAAGTAACATTAACAGACCTACCAGGTGACAACTTAATGTTATTAGAGAATAACATTAAAATAGCACCATATACGGTAACTCCAACAGGTATTACGAATGGGGCTTGGCAAACACCTGAGCAATTAGGATTGACTGTAACGTTTGATACAGTAGGTGGCTTTAGCATAGTATTCCCTGACCTAATTAATAAGGGCTATCAAGTACAGTATGAAACAGTAGGCTTTGGTAAGTTTAAGGATTCTTTGATAAACACAGCAACATTGAATTATACTGGTCAAACAATGGCTAACCAACAAACTGAAGACAAGTTTAATGGTAACTTTAACTTTAGTAGCTCAGAATCTAGCTTTACTTCAACACGAGGTAGCGCAAAATTCACAAAAGTTGGTATTGATTCAGCTACAGGTCAATTCAAAGAAAATTTAGCTGATGTTACATTCCAACTTATTAAAAAGACAGCAACGAATGAATATATCATTAAAACGGCTACGACAAATGAGAATGGTGAATTTACATTTGATAATGTAGCGTACAACGATTATTTCATTCGTGAAGTAGCAGCACCAATTGGCTACGATAAAATGGGAGATTATCCATTTAAGTTAGATGAAGATACTACACTAGATCGTAATCCAGATTTAGTAATGCAACTTGTAAATACAACACCAATAGTAGGTAGTGCGTGTACACAATTTGAAATTACTATCAATGATATTGATGGTAAGTCAATTACATCAGGCACAGTTACATTAATAGATAAAAATGGTTTAGAAACAGCACCATATACAGTAACAAATGGCAAAGTTACATTACCTAATAATTTCACAGCTGGTGAGTATACAGTAATTCATTCAGTTGAAGGTGATCTAGGTAGCGTTACAGTGAAATACGATGGTAAATGTAAAGATGTAATTCAACCAGCACCTAAGTGCGAAAACTTCACAATCGTGGTTGAAGATGAAGAAGGAAATATCCGTACAAATATTAAAGAGTTAACGTTAAAATCAGATACAACAGAAGTAAAGATATCATCTGATGCGTCAGGTAAGTTTATTTTTGAATCTAACAAAAATAATCCTGAAAATGGCGTAAAACCAGGTGAGTATACGGTGTACGAAGGTAACCAGTTCTTGGGTACAGTAACTTTAACGTACAAAGAAAAATGTGGGCATGAATTTATCGTTAAACAATTACCAAGATGCGAAAAGTTTGAATTAACTGTGAAAGATGTGGATGGTAATAAAATTACTGATGACACTACAATAATTGTTGTTAAAGATATTGAAGAGAAGGAAATCATTAACACAACAACTAAGACAGGCGTTATTGAATTAACTGATTTAGAACCAGGTACTTATACAGTTGAAGTGGATGGTGAAAAAATTGGTACCTTCCAAACCAATATCGAATGTGAAAAATCAGTTCAACCAGCACCAAAATGTGACCTATTCACAGTAACAGTGAAGGATGAAAATGGCAATCCACGTCCTAATGTAAGCAACATCACAATCAAAGATAAAACAGGAGCAACTATTGCTACAAACAAAACAACAAATGAATTAGGTCAAATTACTATTCCATCTGAAAATATTCCTTCAGGTGTGTACGATGTATATCAAGGAGACCTATTTATTGGTCAAATTACAGTTAAATATTCAGTTAATTGTGAAGCAGAAATATCAGCAGCACCTGCTTGTCCTACATTTACATTAACAGTACTAACTAAATTTGGAACGCCTAATGCGAATGCAAAGATAACAATAAAAGATGCTAAAGGTAATATTGTTAAAGGTGCAGACGACAATGGAGTTCTCACAACTAGTATTGCAGGAACGGTTGTATTACCAGATAAAGCTATTAAACAAGGTACGTACTATGTATATGAAGGAAATAGTTTAATTGGCTCATTTACTGTAAAAGATACATGCTCTGCAACAGTTAAACCTTCATCAACAGGTGGAGGCGGAGATGGCGGTGGCTGGACGCCTGATCCAGAAAAACCAGTTGTTCCAGAAAAACCAACACCAGATCCGGAGAAACCAGTTGATCCAAACAAACCAAATCCAGATCCGGAGAAACCGGTTGATCCAAACAAACCAAATCCAGATCCGGAGAAACCAGTTGATCCAGAAAAACCAACACCAGAACCAGAAAAACCGGTTGGTCCAGGAAAGCCAGTTGATCCAGAAAAGCCAGGTAACTCAACAACAGATCCAAAAAATCCAACAAATCCTGGAAAACCATCTGTACAAGAAGTCATTGATCAAGGGACAAACTTACCGCCATATAATTCTTCTACAACAAATACGAACACATTAGATGCGTATAAGGATTTCCTCAATAAGTACAACAGCTTATCAAAAGAGGAACAGGCAGAAGTAGCAAAATCTCTTGATATTGACAAAATCAAAGCAGACGCTGAAAAATTGGAAGCTCAATTAAAGGCGAAAGGCAAACTACCACAAACAGATGGAGCAAATCAAACAGCTCTTACACTAATTGGTGTAGCGCTCGTTCTAGGTGCGTTATTCTTATTGCGTCGTCGCAATACGGAAGTGAAATAATTTTCAATAAGAAAACCCCAAGATCATAAAAATCTTGGGGTTTTTCATATACTAAAAAGCTTCTGATAGCTTTGCAGGTGCTTCTTCAAATGGATATTGCTCGACAAAATCAGCTTGAATACCAAGTCTCTTTGTACCCTTATCAGCGCATGTAACGAGGGTTAAAACAGTTTTATCAGGGATATCATCGATAACATAAACATCTGTTGCAGAGATGATTTCCTTAGTCGTTATTTTGTACTCATAAATATTCGTTAAATCTGTTAAATAAATCGTATCTCCTATGCTCGCCTTGTATAAGGGGCTAAATAAAATATCTGTTTTCTCAAAGTAATGTCCTGCTAATGCGTAGTTTCCTTGTCCAAGCTTTTGATTAGGCTTCATGGTGCCTGCTCCAACGGCAAGGGAGGCGTTTCCGACTCCTTTAACGATGGGAAGTTTCATATCAACACTAGGAACAACGATATTACCAATGACAGGCATTTTATTTGCCGTTGTTTGAGCTTTTAAAACTTCCGCAATGGATAGGGATTGCACTGCTTCAAATTCGAAGTCGGCATCCGCATTGTTGTTCTTTTTAATATCTTCTGCGCTGTAATCAGTTGTATTTAATAGGTTACTCAAATGGGCGATAAGTGCATTTTGAATGGGATTAATAAAAATAAGTAAGAGGCCAATGATGAGCATACAAATGAGTAGTGTCAGTTTAAATTTTTTCATTTTATAGATCACATCCTAGTTGAAATTCCGGATTGCTAGTAGAACTGAAGACATCACCGGAAGCAGGCCGAGTTCCGCTGGTAGAACTGAAGACTTCCCGGAAGAAGATCAAATTCCGCCGCTAAAACCGCAAGAATCGCCGGTAACAGATTAAGTCTCGTCGCTAGAACCGAAGACATCGCTGGTAGTAGGTCATACTCAGCTGTTGGAACTAAATAAAATCGGCAATTATAGCTGATTAAACGTTATGTATCGCCAATGGGGACACTATATCATAATTATAAAAATGGGTAGAGCTTTAGGTTGCTCTACCCGTTATAATCTTTATTTATCGCTGAAGCGTACGCCTGCAACTCCAATATGGCTTTTTGGCATTTCTTCGATGAAAACTGTTACGTTTTCTGGTGGCGCGTCTACAGTACGAGAAACGGCTTCTGTTACTTCTTTGACTAGAGCACGTTTTTGTTCGTCTGTACGACCTTCAAGCATTTTCACTGTTACGTATGGCATAATATTGCCTCCTTTATAGAATAATGTTGTATAGTTAGTTTATCTCCATTCAGTAGAAGACTTCAACCTCTGAAGGTGGTAAGATGAATGCGGGCGTGATTCCTTTTCCGTGGGTGTCCAAACACCTACTGAATGAAGATAAAGCCTCCGCGGATGTCACGGATTTTGAAAGGAATGAATTGTGCGAGCACAATTCAAAATTCGGACGCATTGTTTATCTGTGCGATAGCGAAGCGACAGCAACAATTACGCCAAGGCGAAATTGATAAGAAAGTATAAACTTCTTACTTGTATTTAGGCATTTGCGCAATGCCAGTATCGCTTTCATTACGGCACCAATGCGCTTAACTATGCTTTACTTTATAATAGCAGAATGGAGGTAATTAAAGAATGTCAAATGAAGAAAAACCAAAACAAAAAATGGGCTTTACTATTATCAAAAATGACCCAACAGACGGACATAAGGGATTTGGTATCGGTTCGCTTTCACTTGAAAACGTATCGCCAGTCATTATCGATATAGAAGAGGGGACGGCATCAGTTGAGATCGGTGCAATGCATGCTCGCAGTGATGTGGAACGAGGTATTAAATTTACGAAAGATCGTGCTGATTCAGAGGGTGGAAAACCGTATTGGCTAGTATGGGTAACAATAGACCATAAAGAGGATGGACCTTACTATGCGGGTGTTACTGCGTGTGAAATGGTAGTCAATCGGGAAAAACGTCGTGGCTATAAAATTTTAGCTGATCATGTGAATAAAATGGATAAATCTATGAAGCGTCATATTATTGTAGAGCATATGGATGCACCATCCAAAAAAGTGTTAGCTTCTTTCTTAGAGGAGCTCAATCCGGAACTTTGGGTACGTAGTGAGGATCAATTACGTCAAGACTTATTTGTATAATAGACCTATAATGATTGAACAATCTGTGACATTTTGCAATCGCTTTCGATATAAGGTTGAAAGTGGGTTTGAAACAAAGTAAACTTGATTCAGAGCTTACATTTTAGTAAGCTAGGACACTTGGTTCTGCGAATGTGATGAGCGCTATGCGGCATTTGAACAACCCAAGCCGAATGCCCCATGATGCTCATCTACTTCGCGAACCATAAATAAGAAAAGCTTTCTGTTCCCACGGACACGGCTCCGGGGAAGAGAAAGCTTTTCTTTTTCGTATATATCTGTTACTTTGTCGAGAGCCTTCGCTTATTAAACGTGTGCAGCGGATAAAGGTTCCGCCTGATTAGTTATTTTTTAAAAATGGAGAATGGGAGCATGTTCCAAAATTCTCCCCACGTATTGCTATCGAGAATATCAAAGTTTGCGCATTTTTCAGTCGGTACATCCTTAGCATCTAAATACACGAGACGTTGTTTAGGGCAGGCATCTGTCGCCAACTTACCTGATTCAATATCGATGACTACACCCTTAACGTCTTTAGGCTTAGCAAAATCCTCGTTCTTTGTTCCTTTATTGACGGCCTCCATAAAATCGATCCATATTTGCTTTGTAGCTGCAGTATCTTCTTTTGCCGTTAGATTTTTTCCTTGGTCATAGCCGTTCCATACGCCAGCGGTTAAGCTAGGTGTAAATCCAATTAACCACTGATCGCTATTTGTAGAGCCAGATTTGGCTGCATACGTATGCGTCATACGAGAACGAATGCTAATCCCTGTAGCTGGAGAATAATCGCTAAATACAGGATCGAAAATACCTGTCATCATTTCTGTTAAGATATACGTATTTTCCTTTGAGAGAACTGGCTCAGCTTCGTTACTAACTTCTTTATTTTCGTAGATGACGTCACCATTAGCATTTTTAATAGAAACAATAGTAGTAGGAAGGGTTTTTTGACCCTGTGATGCTAAAATATTATAGGCATTCGTCATTTCATATAAAGTTGTTTCCGCCGTTCCTAGCGCGATGGATAGGTTGTCCTTAGTACCGATATTCACGTTGAAGCGATTAGCCATCTCGTGAAATGGTTTAAATCCAATCTCCTCTAAAGTTTTAACTGCGTAAATATTATCAGAAATAGCAATAGCCTGTGCCATAGACATATCATGGTTTGCAAATTCACCGTTAACATTTTTAGGTGAATATGTGGCACGTCCTTTATCATAAGTGAAAGTTGTTTCACCTACCTCTAAAAAAGTTAATGGTGTATAACCATTCTCTAAAGCTGCTGCATATAAAATAGGTTTAATGGTTGACCCTGGCTGACGTTTTGCTTGTGTAACTCTGTTAAATGAGCTTGTAGCATAGTCACGACCTCCGACTAGTGCTGTAACGGCACCTGTTTTTGATTCCATACTAACGAATGCAGCTTGGAGATCATTACCAGGCATATTTTTAGTTACCGCTTCTTCTGCTGCTTTTTGGTGTCCTAGATTAAGAGTTGTTTGGATGGTCCAGCCACCTTCACTAATGTCGAGATTTTTTGATTTCAAAATTTCACTAGCCTCTTGCCATGCTACGTCAAGGAAAAATGGCGCTACAGATTTTGTTGCTACCCAGCTATCATTCTTTAAGACAAGCTGTTCACTTTCTGCACGTGTTTTTTCATCTTGCGTAATAGCACCTTGATCGGTCATCAGTTTTAAAATAACGTGTTGGCGATTAGTTGCCTTATCTATATTGACAATAGGGGAGTAAATACTTGGCCCTTTTGGAACCCCAGTTAACATTGCTGCTTCCGCAAGTGTTAAATCTTTTGCAGATTTTCCATAATAAAATCGACTTGCAGCTTCTACGCCGTACATACCATGGCCGTAGTAAACAGTATTTAAGTAACCTTCCAGTATTTCATCCTTATCATAAAAAACTTCTAATCTATAAGCATACAGTGCTTCATTTAATTTTCGTGTCCACGATTTCTCATGTGAAAGATATAGATTCCGAGCATATTGTTGTGTAATTGTACTAGCTCCTTGAACCTTACTTCCAGCCTTAAGATCAACTAATAATGCACCAGCGATACGAGAAAAATCTAAACCGCCATGCTTATAAAAATCTTTATCCTCAACAGCTACTACTGCTTGCTTTAAATAGGGAGACATCTCATCAAGACTAACCCAGTAACGTCGTTCATTCGTAAAGTGATCCCCAATTTGGTTCTCATTTTCATCTAAGAAAATAGAGGCTTTAGGTACGGTTAAAGGCGGGGCACCAGCCACTTGAACATAGACGCGTAAAGCTATAAATGCTACTACAATTGCGGATGTAAAGGCGACAAAAAGGGTAAGTGCTTTACGTGTACGCTTTGAACGTTTTTGCTTACGTTGATAGCTTTTTCTCTTCATCCGACTTCACCTCGTTTTCTCACACTTGCGTATAGTATGTGTCTGAACAATCATCTTTAATCGAAATTCTAGGCAAAAACTATTGCACTTTATTCAAAAACATCTATACTTTTTTTGTACTGTTTGAAATGCTAGCATTCGACAAAAGAATGACACCTTGTAAATTTTAATCGAATTTTGCTAGACGTTCCAATAATTTATACGAGGATACAAGGATAGAGGTTTCATTACAATCCTGTAAGCCCTTAATAGAGTAATGGTAAAAGGTCCATCACTGAAAGTTAGGGATGACGTTTTGCTAAAACGTACCCTTGTGGATAAGTTGATCTTCGTTACGACTGGGCGACTCCTGGGGATTAGCAATAGGGGAACGAAGGCTAAAACCATCACATCCTGTGATAACGCCTTCGTGACCAACATCCTGTTGCCCCGACGCCCCCAGGAAGCTTTGCTCTGTGCGAAAGCGAAGCGGCAGCTACAAAGCGCCCAGTCGGTACGGAAATCAACCCTAAGTGATGCAAATGAATCTAATAGAATTAATTCTAATAAAAGTGGAGGTCGAGCAATGAGATTTGATGAAGCTTATTCAGGAAATGTTTTTATAAAAAGTCATCCTACATATGAGGATGCTCAGGCAGTCATTTATGGTATGCCAATGGACTGGACAGTTAGTTATCGTCCGGGTTCACGTTTTGGTCCGCAACGTATTCGTGAAGTATCGATTGGTCTAGAAGAATACAGCCCATATTTAGACCGTGAGCTAGAAGAAGTGAAATATTTTGATGCGGGAGATATACCTTTACCATTCGGCAACGCACAGCGCTCGTTAGATGAAATTGAAAAATTTATCGAAAAGCTGTTAGCGGATGGCAAGATTCCTGTCGGCATGGGTGGCGAGCATTTAGTATCATGGCCTGTAATGAAGGCTGTCTCAGCAAAATATGATGACCTAGCAATTATCCACTTCGATGCACATACAGACTTACGTGAAGAATATGAAGGGGAGCCACTTTCTCACTCAACGCCTATTCGTAAAATTGCTGAACATATCGGACCGAAAAATGTGTATTCATTTGGTATTCGTTCAGGTATGAAGGAAGAATTCGAATGGGCAAAGGAAAATGGCATGCACATTTCAAAATTTGAAGTGCTAGAGCCATTAAAAGAAGTATTACCGTCTTTAGCAGGACGTAATGTTTACGTGACGATTGATATTGATGTACTTGACCCAGCACATGCACCAGGCACGGGTACGGTAGATTGCGGAGGCATTACATCAAAAGAATTACTAGCGTCAATCCATGCGATCGCAGCAAGTGGTGTCAATGTAGTGGGCTTTGACCTAGTTGAGGTAGCACCAATCTACGACTCATCAGAAATGACAGCGAATACAGCTTCAAAACTATTAAGAGAAATGATATTGGGCTGGATAAAATAAGTAGGGTTTTCTAATGTTGATATAAAGTAGTTGGAGTGGGGGTAGCAATAAGCTAGCCCCATTTTCCTTATCGTTATAAAAAAAAGACGCCATCCCCAATACATCGGATAGCGTCTTGATATTTCGAATCGTTCTATTAAGGGTTCGTCGACCAAAGTCCAGCATGTTTTAAGACAACACGTGGATGAAGTTTTAACTGTGCAACCATTAAATCTGCTAAATCTTCTGCTTGCATCACTTTTTCTGGATTGCCGTCTGTTAAGTTTAGTTCAACAGCCATATCTGTAGCAACTGTACTTGGCGTTAATGTTGTAACGCGAATGTTTTTCTTACGCACTTCAAGCATTAATGATTCACTTAGTCCGATAACAGCAGCTTTTGAAGCCGAGTATGCGCTTGTAATTGGTGCACCTTTTTGACCAGCTGTTGAGGAGATATTAATGATGTCGCCTGTATTGCGCTCGATCATCTCCGGTAATACAGCGCGTGTTGTGTAATACACACCTTTTACGTTGACATCGATAATATTTGTCCATTCTTCAGGCGTTAAGTCCATGAAGCCACCGAATTTTGAAATACCAGCATTGTTTACTAAAATATCGATCGAGCCAAGCTCGCCGCGAATAGATTCAACGGCTGTAGTAATAGAGTCTAAATCCGCTACATTTGCCGCAGCAATGGCTACCTTCACATCATACTGTTTAAGTTCCTCTGCTACTTGTTGTAAATTTTCAAGCGTACGTCCAACAAGACCTACGTGAATACCTTCTTGCGCAAAAGCTACTGCTGTTGCGCGTCCAATTCCACGTCCTGCTCCTGTAATTAACGCCACTTTACCTGCGATTACTTGCATATTTTTCTCTCCTTTAAATAAGATCGTTTTATTTAGACGAAAAAATAGATTAAGATTTGTCTTTAAGACTAACCTCATTTTACTACGGTTTTCTACATTGTGAAGAGTGCACTTTTTTGTGCGGAGGTTACTAAAAGTTACTTATATGAAAGAGGGTTAGCTCTATGTCGGATAAATTAAGAGAAGAGATAAAAGAGAGAATAGTAAATAATGATTATCATTGTGAAAAAGAACTTACCTTATCGATTATTAGTGGGAAATGGAAAGTTGTTATTTTGTGGCATTTAGGTGTAGAAGGGCCGCATCGCTTCAGTGAGCTTCAAAGACTTTTTCCGAAAATATCTCATAAAATATTATCAAACCAATTACGTGAACTGATGGAAGATGGAATTGTTCATCGAGAAGTGTTTCCAGAAGTTCCTCCGAAAGTCGAATATTCAATGACTGAACTAGGGATGACGTTGTTACCAATCGTGGAGATGATGTATGAATGGGGAAAAAAGAGAATCAATCAAATTAAACAAGAAAGCAATAACGAGGTCATTTAGCTTGATTTAAATTGTCGGTGCTGTTTTTAAACAACTTTAAAATAGCAGATGGTACTTTATTTCATCGAGCCTAATTCAACTTCTTTATTTCTATACGCAAACTGAATAAGACGGCTGAACTTTCCGTAACCTTTAACGTCTTATTTTGTAAAAGAGGTGAAACAATGGGGGTTTGGTATTTCTTAATCTTATTTTTAGGGTTGTTTTTGATATTTAAAGGCCTATTTATGAAAAAACAATCTTTGCTAATTAAGAAAATTGGTATTGTGTTTGTAGGATTATTATGTATTTCATTCTCAATATTTATGTTTTCACCAGGAAGTGCAGAAATAATTTCTGATTTACTAAATTTGGAATAAGGGAAATCTAGGTAATATAATTAATTTTATAATGTGGGGCTAAAAGTGGGGAAGCGTAATGAGATCACTTTTAGCCCCACTTGCATTTGGCTAACATAATCATACCAGGCATCAAAAGCTATTGGGAGTTCCCGGACTTTCTTGGAAAAACAAGGCTCATTTACTAAACTGTACCCTATAAGATAGACACTTTGAAAAAAGTCTATCCTATTGGGTACTTTTGTTTATAATGAGAAAAAAGATG
>NZ_LIYL01000029.1:0-115793 GCF_001278875.1 Lysinibacillus sp. FJAT-14222
TGACTGAACATGGGGATTCATCCAATCTTTCAAAATACTAAAGTAACTAAATGCGACAACTATATTGACAAACACCGATAGTCATTTCATAAAGTTACATCAAAATTTAGTGAGTGATGAATTATCTCCTAAACAAATAATTTTATTAGATTTTATAAAAAAAAATGGCCAAGTGACGATTGGACAAATTGCGAGTTATATGAATATAACTTCTAGTGCTGTCGGACAGCTAGTTAGTAAACTTGAAGAACAGCACTATGTATCTCGGAGCATTAATCCGGAAAATAGACGTGAAATATGTGTGAGCCTTGATACTTTAGGCATTAAGTATTTTGAAAGAGAAGAAGAAATAAAACGATTTATTATCTCGAGATATTATTCAAAGCTTGAGTTAAGTGAAATCGTGCAATTGAAAGAGATTGTTCAGAAGTTAAACCAAATTGTATTAAAGGAAGGAATTATACATGAAATAAATGATAAGGGAGAGATTTAACATGATTGCATTAAAGAAAAAGCAAAATATATGGCTAGCATTTTTGTTAGTGGTACTTGCCAGTAATTACACGCTTTATAACACTGGACTCGGTGTTTCCATTTTACCACCTGAAACAAATGGCGTTGTGATGGGCTCATTAATTGATTTTGTCTTAGTTATGCCTGTTTTATTTCTGCTCTATAAAGGGAAGTTTTCTATAAAACAAGCGGTACTTTTAGCAGCTTCTGGTTGCATTGCAGCTCGTTTTATTATCCCAATAGAACATCTACAGCCGTTTGTAGCGGTGACTTGGGCTGGGTTTGCCATTGAAAGTACGATTATTCTATTAGAAATTTTACTAATTGCAACGCTCGTTCGCTATATGCCAAGAATTCTAGCGGATGTACGATCAACTACTTTACCAGATTTGTTTTCATTTCCCAAAGCAGTTGAAAAACATGCACCGAAGCATCTTATTATCCAAATGCTTTGCACAGACTTTTTAGTGATTTACTACGCTTTTGCAAGCTGGAAGAGAAAAGAGCAATCTGGGTTAACCTTGCACAAAAATTCGAGCTATATTGCCTTTATCATTATGCTTATCCATGGAATCGCCATTGAAACAATAGGGATTCATTGGTGGCTACATGAGAAATCACTTGTTCTTTCTATACTATTGCTTATTTTAAATGTATACTCTGTCCTATTTTTTGTAGCGGATATGCAGGCCATTCGTTTAAATCCTGTTCATGTAACATCTGATAAATTGTATTTGTCTTTAGGATTGATGAAACGAGCAGAAATTCGCTTTGACCAGATTGAAGAGATTGTTGAGGATAAGGAACTGTTGGAAGGAAAACTAGCCAAAGATACAATTGATTTTATAGCACGTGATTTTGAAGCGGCATATCCACAGTTTATATTAAAAATGAAGGAGCCTGTGGAAGTGACTTTTATGCTGGGGCGTAAAAAACGTTATAACAAAGTAGCCATTAAAGCCGACCAAGCACAGGAATTTAGAAACATGCTGCTACAAGGAATGGAAGATAATAGATATCAATAAACAACAGGTGCTAGCAAACTAAGCTGGCACCTGTTTTATTAGTCGGATGATATTTGTTAAAACATATAAAAGTCGGAACGGAAATCAACCTAACGTTTTGAGAAATATACAGATATATTCTAAGTGTATTGAATACATCATAATCCATTTATATCAACGTTTTGGGAATTGTAATATGGATAAAAATGTATGGCAAAGGATTGAAATTGAAATTACTTGAACCAATTTGAACCAACAAGATAGATGTTAGTTGAATACATTTTGCTAATATATTCCACTGCTATGTGTACATTTAAAGTCTTTTAATAATGGAGCTTATTAAAGTAAAGCACCCGTTAGTTGAACAAGAACCATTATTTTTATGACACATCATTATCCTATTAAGACAAAAGCCAGCATTAATGCTGGCTTTTTCACTTATCTAAAAATTATTTCCTTTTACATCATTTTTTTGAGGTATGGAATCTTTCTCCATACAAAATGACTAAGCAAAAAGCTTAGAATGATTCCTAAAAATACCGTTATAAGAAATTTAGTCCAGACTGATATTGGTAGGTCATTCAATGTATATTGAAGGAAGACAACTACTGGGACATGGATGAAATAAACAACAAATACATTGTTTGCTAACATCTTTGACCAACGATTAGCGCCGTTAACTTTCTCTCTAAATAAAATTAGAAGACCGATTACAAGTGAAATACACAGTAACGTCTCAATTAATGATCGAGCCAACGAACCGAAGTTTTGTCCACCCTTTAAAAGAAAAGGATCTATCGTATTTCCTCCAAAATACAAAATGGTCACTATTAATATTCCAATAACAAGCCAGATGTATCCTGCTCTCGCACTCATAGTTAAAAACCATTTGCGATGATAAGCCATAATGCCTAAACAAAAGAAACTCACATACTGTGGTACATGTGCAAATTCAGTTTGAATAAATCCTAAAAAAGCTGTCCAATGATCAATAGGAAACCATATCCTTGTAATAAAAGTCACTAAACTAACGACCAACCACAGGGAGAGAATCTGATAAACCTTAATGTTTCTATCAGACTTTTGTGTGAATTTCTTAGATGTAAAGAAGGTCCAGACCGAAAACACAATCGCATACACAAGTAAATGCTCTAAAAACCATAAATGGCCAAATTGCATATCAGGCCATGATGGCCCAGTCCAATTCGCGGGTTCATTACCAAGTCCAAAAAATATATTAACATAGTAAGAAAAAAATGGGATGGGTTCATAATCTCTGAAATTAATGTAATATAAATACATCAGAATAGGAATCATCACGAGAAATCCCAGTAGTAATGGAATACCAATTCTAATAAGCCGTTCTTTTAAAAACCGTTTCGGCCCTTTTCTTGAGATTGATTGGGGGAGAAAATAGGCTGATAAAAAGAAAAACAAACTCATAAAAAATGCTGCATTTACAGAGAAAAATCTGCCCAACCAATTGATAGATTCATCATCCAAAAAAAACCACCAACCACCTGGTCCATAAGCTTGTCCAGCATGGTGAGCTACTACAAGCATAATTAAAGCTATTTTTAAATTATCGATGAAATATAAACGATCACTCTCTTTTTTCACCTATAAACTCCTTTCCCACTAGAAGTTACACTGAGATAATATAAATGTATTTTTTACCACCTAAGGAAAATAAATCCATTTTTTAATCAATAACTATCCTGTCCCGTCAGTTGAACAAGCTTCGAAAATTTCATTGAATAAAAACACTTTAATATGTAATGATTCCATATTCTATATGATACATTAACTCTAATAATCATACTACCAAAACCTACATTTAATAATGCGAATATATAAATATACTTTGAAGAAAAAAAGTGAGCTGCTTCTCCCTTTTAAATATAGCCTCTCTCTTTCAGGCTAGTAAAACTGGTATCACTATTTACTACTAAGTGATCAAGCACTTTGATGCCTAGTAACTTTCCAGCTTCAGCTAATCTCTTTGTAACGTTAATATCTTCCTTCGATGGCGCTATGTCACCACTTGGATGCTGATGAGCAACAATGACACTGGATGCATTATTAAGAATTGCTGATTTAAACACCTCGCGTGGATGGACGAGTGAGGCATTTAACGAACCTACATGACAACGATGAACCGCAATAACATTATTTTTCGTATTTAGACACATTACAAAAAACACTTCACGATCATCACGTCCAATAAAGCGAGAAGCTGTCTTTGCTCCATCTTCTGGACTACGAATAATGTAGTTGACTCCCTCATCTGCCTCTCGAATAACTTGCTCAATACGAATAATCTCAAAAATGGTTTCCATCTAGATCAACCTCTCTATAATTTTTTGACCTTTTTGGTCACCATACAGAGAATCTTCGCATCGATTAATGTCAAGTGGCGTAAGTAGCAAAGCTATCAAGTGATTCGTAAATGTTTTGGGGAAGCCCAATGAATTAGGGTGCGTTAAAAGCGTTAATTGCTTTCTTACGCACCCTTATCCTACTTGGCTGACTCATAACATCCGAAGAACGAAGACCCTTTACTTAATCTTCTAATTCGTCTCTGCTTTACAGACGAATTAGAAGATTATAATTAGAAGAGCTGAAAAGGGAAAAATCTAGTCCAACTGCTACTTATAATAATCTTCATCAAGACTAGTACTTAGGGTTATTAATAATTTCATTTTTTACATTATCTTTTAAGTAATTTATCGCATCAATTTTAAATCCTAATAATTCACCATTGTTTTCAATTGCTACAAGAGGGTTTGTATAATCATGAATTAAGCTATTATTCATAAAGTGTTCCTGTATGTCATCATTAAACTTATCTTTATCAATTAATTGTTCAAATATAATCTGTAATAATTCCTCTTTCTTTTCCCTTATTTCTTCCTTAGATGGTATAGGGATTCTTTCATTCTTCATTTTGATGTATTTTGTTTTGGGTATCTTTTTCTCGTAAATACTTGGGTCAACTTTTAAATCTAGTATCTCTGCATAATTTTCAAATGTCTTTATAGCGTGATGATCTATCGTCATTTTTCGATTACCATTAATCTGTTTTACTAAATTCTCCTTTCTAAATGAAATAATTTCTTCCAAATGACTTTGCTCGTTTAGTAAAAACACGTGGAGAGAATCCACCTAAACGTAATAAAGCATTATCTATCACCGATTTTAGAAAGCTTCGTAATTACGTTTTACAGCATCCATAAGACGAATTTAACTTACTTGTATTACTTGCATTAGAAACGGGGGCGACGTGGAGAACTGCTAGCAATACGCCCAGAGAGTCTTTATGAATACGGAATAAAAGTTAGGCATTCAATTAGTCCTACTTCTGATGACACTTCATTAAAGACACAAAATGCAAAACGTGATGTTTCTATTAACAAAGAAGTATATGAACTCATTCGTAAAATTCCTGTTAAAGAGAATGGTTATACTTTCAGCTTTGGCGGTTTTAAACAGTCGGAACAATTAGCGGAGTTATTGAAGAAATTAGATATTAAGAAAACAACGTTTCACGGTTTAAGAGATACTCATGCATCGTTTTTATTTGCCCAAGACATAGATATTGCTTATGTATCAAAGCGATTAGGTCACATTAATATTCAAACCACACAGAATTATTATCTGGAATTAATGCCAGAAAAAAAGCACCAGCAAGATGCCGATGCTTTAAATCTGTTAAGTTCTTTATGAGGTTCAAGCCGATTTGAACCAACTTGAACCAAAAAACCTTTGTAAACGTTGATACAATAAGATATTGATTAACGTTTTAAGCCTTAATTTACAAGACTAAAATAATAATTAAAATAATAAGGACAATCAATAATGGCAGATCTACAAATCCCTTAAGTAATCGCCTGCTAGCAGCATGAATTTGTTCATTGGATACTTGAAAGATTGACCAAATTTTATGCTCTAAAATTTGCTGGATCACCGATTGCATCATAGAGCGTAAAGTAAAATAAAGAATTCCGAGCATGATCATTTTCGCCCATGCTGGCACAATAATGATGAGCCCAATACCACTCAATAAAAAGCGAAGATATCCTAAGCGATATTGTTTTTGGCGAAGCATCGTTTTGCAAATTAGTTCCTCTATAAAATAATCGGAACGTCGAAACATACGCTTTGAATTTTTCCATAGTAGGCGAGGCTTTTTTAATGTCGGTACTAGCTGACTTCGAAGCTCAGGAGCAATCTGGAATAAAAGACTTTGCCATTTATAAAATGCTGCTTGATCGAGCTCCACCTGTTGATCAAAATACTTAGTGTTATAGATAAAATGTTTATCATAATAGCTTGTACAATAAACAAGAAGAATTAGATAAATAAGTGAAGTAATAATAACAGGTACATACAAAAAGCAAACTGTACCGAGAATACACATAAAAATGTTGCATACTAGTTGCTGCCATTTACGAAGCTTTAATTGTAAAAGTACCTTCACAAAATTAGTCGTGAATAGTAGCAATAGTAAAGAAAGCAATTCTAATACCGTTACATGATGAACGATTATAAAGATCGGCGCTAATAGAGCAAGGCCGGAACCTAGTAAAATTAGGTGCTTACTTAGCGACCGATATAGACCGGCTCGTTTTAAGCGTATCATTTGTTTTCGGTTTTGGATTAAAAAAAGACGATCGGCTCGCTGCAAATAGGTACGAATAGTTTCGATACGTGTAATAAAAAATAACAGTACAATTAAGAAAGCTAGCGGAATATGTACGACCCACGATGTACTTATCGTTAAGAGAAAGTCTTTGTAAAGGAAAAAGCCAATGACTAGAGTCGGCACAACAACATATAAGGCGACTGTCCAATCGATAACGCTTGCCAGTAGCTTGAAATTGTGGGAGCGCTCTAATTTTCTTCGTTGCTGCACTATATTAGTCATGGTGATTTTCCTCAAGAAGTGTGTCGAAAATATCAAGAAGAGATGCTTTGTCCTGTTTTACCGCTAAGCGTAACGATGCGAGTGTACCTTGCTGTAAAATTCGACCATGATCAATTAAGATAAAACGATCACATATTTTTTCTGCCGTATCAAGTGCATGTGTACTCATTAAAATGGCGGCACCTTGTGCTTTTAATTCTTCTAAAATCGTTAAGAGTTTACGCATTGCCTGTGGGTCTAGTCCCATAAATGGTTCATCTAAAATATAGGTAGAATGTTTATCAAGAAATGCTAAAATAAGCATCACTTTTTGTTGCATACCTTTGGAAAACGTTGTTGGATAATCGTGTAGCTTATGGTCCAATTGAAAAATTTCTAGTAATTCTTTCGCGCGATTTGTTAAAGAATTCTCTTTACCAGCTACACGCAAATAGAAATCTATATGCTCCCATAATGTAAAATACTCATACAAAATTGGTCTTTCTGGTACATAGCCGTAAGTTCCTATTGTCACCTGACCATCAACTATTGGTAATACACCCATCATTGCTTGTAAGGTTGTACTTTTACCAGCCCCATTGGAACCGATTAATCCAACGAGTTCACCGCTATTTACTTGAAATTGAATGTTTGAAATAATGGCTTCGTTTTCTACATAACCACCTTTATGTATGTTAATATCTATTGTCATTCACTTCCTCTCCTAATTTATTTACGAACGGAAGAGGAAAATGTTTCAAGTTTTGAGTTTTTACTTTAGGTAAGAAATGGAGAGGCGGCAAAGAGGGAATTGTTGTACAGGGTGATATCGACCATTTTCATGCTTTTATCTTTTGTCTAGTACTCCATGCCTATCGATGGATAAAGAGAATGTTATCAACGGATAGTCTTGCAATTGCCCACCTATTTAATCTAGGTTGGCAATTGCATGTAATATGTCTTCACTGACGGCATTCCAAAATTGTTGCTGTACAGAATCACAATACATATAAAGCTCTTTATTTTGAACATGCTCATATAGCTCGGTAATCGCTTCTTTTTGAAAATGGAGTCGATGGTTTAATGCCTCTCGTTCTTCCTCAATGCAAAACGATTTATACATATCTGCGAGACGTTCAAGCTTTGATAACTTTTGTTTCGTTCCCTCATATTGTGTTTGGTGAAAGCGACCTACTGCAGAAGTCATAGCAACCTTTGATCGATGCTCGATACTTAACGTTCGTAATTCTTCCTGACGAATAGCCACGCGATACCAAAATTCATAACGAATAGGTAAGTCTCTTAGCTCGTATGTGAGCAAGGATTTTAAAATAAAACCAACTTGTTCATAAGTATCTATAATCTTTTCTGATTCTTTAAAAATACCAAACATACAGCCACCCCCGTTTAGTTTAATACTACGAACGAACAGTAAAATCCTTTAAATTTTTGATAATATTCAGAAAAGCAATGAAGTTAATAAACACTCCCTAAAAATTATTGAAACCTTAGCTACAATCATTGCGTAAATAGTTGAAAAGGGGTGAGTAGCATGTATGAATATCAATTTATACAAACACATTTAGGTGGATTTTTTAAGGATGCAACACATCGGGAAACAATCGAAGAATACGCAAAAGACGGTTGGCGTTTAGTACAAGTATTACCTATGGTTTATAATGGGCATGGAAAGCCAACAGAATATGAAATTATTTTTGAAAGACTAAGACAATCGTAAAATTAAATATAACAATATCAGCACTAGATTTTACCTCAAGGTAAGAATCTAGTGTTTTTTGTTGATGAAAAAAGTTATTGAATTATCGCAAAATTCTCTATTTTCTGCAATGAAAAGAGCTATTTTTGAAGAAATATGGAAATAGCATTTACAAAATAAAATCAAATGTGTTAACTTAAAAATTGTGAATGGTTAACTTAAAAAGAGGGGGTAGGTTAACGATGCAACATTTTTGGGTTGTTGGGACAGATACAGATGTCGGTAAAACGGTTATCACCACATTATTGATGCGTCAATTACAACAGCATGATTTACAAGTCACGCCTTACAAGCCTGTGCAAACTGGCGAAGTTTGTGACAATGGGCATTGCTATTACTACGATACAGCAATGTATGAAAAGTATTCATTACAAAGACTAAAGCAAGAAAATTTAAATGGCTATTCGTTTAAGGAAGCTGCATCACCACATTTTGCTGCACAACTGGAGGGACAGCAAATTAATGTGGAACATTTATTAAAGCAAATTCAGTTGTTACAGCAATCATACGATGTCGTAATTTGTGAAGGAGCAGGTGGACTTTTTGTTCCATTGGATACATATGGAGAAAATACACTCCTTGATGTAATCGTTCAAAGTAAGCTTCCGGTTGTTCTTGTCACACGAACAACACTAGGGACGATTAACCACACATTGCTAACACTGGAGGCTTTACATGCTCGTAATGTGGAGGTTCTTGGCATTGTATTTAATGGAGACACAGGCAGTAAGATGGAACAAGATAATGTGAAAACGATTCTACAACATCATGATTTGCCTTATGCGACAATTCCAAAGCTACAAGATATTTTACACATTGTTGACTATTCCATTTCACACACATCTTTGTTTGAAAGGTTGGTCAAATATGAAACAAGCATTAACTGAATTACAGAAGAGAGATTTACAGTATGTTTGGCATCCATGCTCACAAATGAAGGACTATGAGCAATTTCCGCCTATTGTTATTAAAAAAGGACAAGGGGTATGGCTTTACGATGAAAATAATCAACGCTATTTAGACGCTGTATCTTCCTGGTGGGTTAATTTATTTGGACATGCGAATGCGCGTATAAGCCAAGCATTAAGTGATCAAGCATTTATATTAGAACATACAATTTTCGCTAATTTTTCACATGAACCTGCGATTAAGGTGGCAGAAAAATTAGTAGCCTTAACGCCAGACGGTTTAAATAAAGTATTTTTTGCAGACAACGGCTCGTCAGCAATAGAAGTCGCACTAAAAATGAGTTTTCAATATCATATGCAAACTGGAAAAACAACGAAAAAGCGTTTTTTAGCCTTAACGGACGCTTATCACGGTGAAACACTTGGTGCCTTATCTGTTGGGGGAGTGGGGTTGTATAACGAAGTGTACCAGCCACTTTTATTGGATACCGTACGTGCACAAGGGCCAGATTGCTTCCGATGTCCTTTTCAAGAGAAGCCTGAAAGCTGCCATGCCCAATGTATACAATTTGTTGAAGAAGAGCTTAGTCAGCATCATGAAGAAATTACAGCTGTTATTATTGAGCCACTCATTCAAGCGGCAGCAGGCATGAAAATGTATCCTCCGATATATTTGAAGCGATTACGAGAGCTTTGTACAAAATACGATATTCATTTAATCGCTGATGAAATTGCAGTTGGTTTCGGACGTACAGGTACATTATTTGCCTGTGAGCAAGCGGGGATTGCTCCAGATTTTATGTGCTTGTCAAAAGGTTTAACAGGAGGGTACTTGCCACTATCTGTTGTATTAACGACTGATGATGTATACAACGCTTTTTATGATGACTACGGTACGATGAAAGCGTTTTTACACTCCCATAGCTATTCTGGTAATACACTTGCTTGTCGCGTAGCCCTAGAAGTTTTGACAATGTTTGAAGAGGAACGTGTGATCGACATGATACAAAACAAGGGTGAACGTATGCGAAAGATCGCTATGGAGGCATTTGAAGAGTTGCCGTTTGTTGGTGAATATCGACAGGTAGGACTAGTTGGCGCTATTGAACTAGTCGCCAATCGTGAAACAAAGGAGCCACTTCCGAGTGAGGAACGTATCGGTTATCAAATATATAAACGTGCTTTAGCAAAAGGCTTACTGATTCGCCCTCTTGGCAATATATTATATTTCATGCCTCCATATATCATATCTGATGATGAAATGCGTTTTATGATTGAGACAACAAAAGAGACGGTCGTGCAATTTTTTGAGGAGAGGGAGGGAGTAAGTTGTTCAAACGACAATCAACGCTGTCACTTGTCATGATTGCGCTGTTTGCCGCTTTAACCGCAATCGGTGCATTTATTAAAATACCACTACCTGTAGTGCCTTTTACATTACAAATTGTCTTTGTTTTCTTAGCGGGTTGCTTGCTCGGCAGTCGCAATGGATTACAAAGTCAGCTTGTCTACATAGGGGTTGGTTTAGTTGGTTTGCCTGTTTTTACACAAGGTGGGGGTATCACCTATGTATTGCAACCAACATTTGGCTTCCTGATTGGCTTTGCATTGGCCGCCTTAGTAATTGGTTTCATGATTGAAAGAGTGGATACGCCAACAAAAAAACATTTTATCGGTGCAAATATTGTCGGGCTCATTATTATTTATGGGGTGGCAGTACCATATTTATATGTATCTTTGAATTTCTGGTTACATATGAAAACGAGCTGGTCACATATTTTCGTAGTTGGCTTTTTAAACAGCATTGTTGCCGATTTTTGTTTAGCGATAGCTTCTGCATTTTTGGCAGAGCGCCTTTACAAAGTATTTAATTCCACAAGAGATTTAAAAATTGTAAGAGTAGAGAGGGAGAATGTCTAAATGAATTGGTTACAGTTAGCAGAGGAAGTTATTGCAGGGAAAATCATTAGCAATGAGGAGGCTCTTGCCATTTTAAATAGTGATGACGATGAACTATTGAAGGTGATGGACGGTGCCTTTGCTATTCGAAAGCACTACTATGGGAAAAAAGTAAAATTAAATATGATTATGAATGCTAAGAGCGGTTATTGCCCAGAGGATTGTGGCTATTGTTCTCAGTCATCTAAATCTACAGCACCGATTGAAAAATATCCTTTCATTACGAAAGAAGAAATTTTAGCGGGGGCAAAACGAGCATTTGACAATAAAATCGGCACTTATTGCATCGTGGCAAGTGGTCGTGGGCCAACTCGAAAGGATGTTAATGTCGTTAGTGAAGCTGTTACTGAAATTAAAGAGAAGTATGGCTTAAAAGTTTGTGCTTGTCTTGGCTTATTAAAAGAAGAACAGGCACAGCAATTAAAAGAAGCGGGGGTGGATCGTTACAACCATAACTTAAATACATCTGAACGACATCACTCTTATATTACTACGTCTCATACTTATGAAGATCGTGTGAATACGGTTGAAATTGCGAAAAAGCATGGAATCTCACCTTGCTCAGGTGCCATTATAGGTATGAAGGAAACAAAAGAGGATGTCGTGAATATTGCGCGTGCACTTCATCAATTAGACGCGGATTCCATCCCAGTCAACTTCTTAAATGCGATTGATGGCACGAAGCTGGAAGGGACAAAGGAATTAAATCCACGCTATTGTTTAAAGGTTTTAGCGTTATTCCGATATATCAATCCAACAAAGGAAATTCGTATTTCTGGTGGTCGTGAAGTCAATCTTGGGTCACTTCAGCCACTAGGCATTTATGCGGCAAACAGTATATTTGTTGGAGATTATTTAACAACTGAAGGTCAAGAAGCAAATAGTGATTATCGTATGCTTGAGGATTTAGGATTTGAAATTGAATTATCAGAGAAGCAAGAAGAAGCATTCTGTTCATAAAAACCTATGGAATTAAAATCTACTACTACTACTTAATTATTATCGAAATTGAAAAGCCGTTTGTGCGTCGTGGAAAAGGCGTACATACGGTTTTTTTCTGTTGGATGAATAAAATCGTAGAAACGTGCTCGGGTTCGTCGGGGAAACGCTCAGGTAGGAAGGTAAAGTGCCCGGGTTACCAAGAAAACTGCTCAGGTCAGTCGAAAACCCACTATTGGCAAATTAGAGATAAAAAGTGATGGGTGCTAAAACGAAAAGAATTGTTTTTATGCCTTGAAAAATCAGGTTTTCACAAATTGTTCAATGAAAGCGTTTTGAAATTGAACAGTTTGTGAAGGGCTTCACATAAAGCTTTATTTTTAAAAAAATCGGCGTAAAATAAGAATCAGGTTAGAAATTGTTATAAAACAGTTAGAAAAAGTATCACGATTTTCGGTGGTTGTTATATTACAAAAACAAATTGAAAGGGAGAATTTAATTATGTGGGTTATTACAGTATTTGACAAAAAGGACGTTCGGATTTTTGAGTATACAAACAAAAATGAGGCAACACAAGCTTTAGCTAAATTTAAGAAAAATGCCGTTTTGACATATACAAAATAATTTCAGATTTGAGCGAAGTAACCCTTTTCGACGCTATAGCGCACGAAGAGGGTTGCTTTTTACGTTGTCGGATTATCCTATTAATGAATGAGAATTGAAATCGCGCTGTACACTAATAAAAGAGCCATCACAATATTAAACGATTGACGATACTGTTGAAGTATTTTTTGAAAAGCTGAACCAAATAGAGCCCAACTAAATGTACTCATTATACCTACCATTCCTAAAAATAAAGTAAAAAGAAAATAGCTGATATAGGAAGAATAATAGGGAAGAATATAGGTTGCTACTACAGTAATGCCAAACAAAATACCTTTAGGGTTCACGAATTGTAATAAGACGCCTACTAAAAATAAGCTTCGTTTGTTTTCCTCTTCTTGATCACTATCATTTTCCTTGCTAGTTAGTACTTTATAAGCCAAATATAACATATACCCTACACCAATAATGGTCAAAGGAAATTCGATCATTGGCATGATATTTGTAAGGACCCCATTAAATAAACAACTCAAGCCCGTAATCGTTAAAAAGCCGACCCCAACACCAATACAAAATTGAAGAGTTCTTGCTAATCCATGTTTGTTTGCAAATGACATCGCCATGATATTGTTAGGACCTGGAGTGAAACTGGTAATTATTACGAATACTAAAAAAGAAAATAAAGGCATTTGTGGACCCCCTTTGAAATTGTTTGTTATAATGTCTGAAATAAACAATATAACGACCGTCTTTTTATTATACATATCGGTCGTTATATTGTACATTTCGAAGAGGGGATATTTAATGGAAGAAATTCATCTTATTTTTGCAAGAAATTTAAAGACGATTCGCGAGAAAGAAAAATTAAGCTTGGAGAAAGTTTCTCAATTGTGTGGTGTAAGTAAAACGATGATAGGACAAATTGAAAGGGGAGAGTCCAGCCCAACTCTTACAACTATTTGGAAAATAGCGAATGGGCTAAAGGTATCTTTTACTACTCTAATTAATAATCCACAGCCTGATACTGAGGTTATATGTAGAGAAGATATTCAAATACTGTCTGAGGATAATGGAAGGTATAGGGTATACCCAAATTTCCCTTTTCAAGAGGATAACCGCTTTGAAATATATACGGTGGAGATTGAAAGGGAAGGGACATTAAGCGCTGAGGCTCATAAAGATGGCACAGAGGAGTTTATCACTGTTTTTGATGGTGAACTAGTGATTAGAGTCAATGAAGATGAATTTCACTTAAAGTGTGGTGACTCCATTAGATTTAAAGCAGATCGTCCACACATCTACATGAATCCTTGTGATACGTTAACACGATTAAGTATGACTATCTATTATCCAAACTAAATGTATAAATGGGAAAGCCGTATAAGCACAACATAAAAAGTGCTCATACGGCTTTTTGTTCTTCTTATCCGGCATTTACGGGCAACCAAAGCGTCAGGTACAAACCTCAAAATGAAGGCATTAGCTGGAAGTTGAACTGCCCGTAAAAGCCCGATTGGTGAAGACTAATAATCAGAAAGAACCCACCATTGATTAAGTTTCACTTTATAAAATGCTACCTAAGCGTTTTATTCCTTCTCGGATGACTTCTGGTGTTGCATTTGTATAATTTAGGCGCATTGTATTTACACCCGTTTTAGCTGTGTAGAATGGGTCGCCAGGTACGAAGGCAACTTTTTGCTCCATCGCTTTTTGGAAGATATCTAATGACGAAGCTCCATTGTTCATTGTAGCCCAAATGAACATTCCACCTTCAGGTCGTGTATAGTCCACATGTGCGGGGAAAAACTCCTCCATCGCATTTAGCATAGCATCTGCTTGATTTTTATATAACGCTATAATTTTCTGAACGTGCTCCATATAGTCATTGTTTGCTAAATAATCATAAATGACATATTGAGAGAAAATATTTGTGTGTAGGTCTGTTGCTTGCTTCGCTGTTTCGATATGCTCCATTAATTCTTTATTTTTTGTAATGATAAAGCCAAGACGCATTCCTGGTGTGACCGTTTTAGAGAAAGAACCTAGCAAAATACTATTTTCTAATTTACCAGCACCAATGTACGGTAGTGGCTCGCCTTGGAAGCGTAATTCTCCATACGGGTCATCCTCAATTAACGCTACATCATTATATTTTGACATGATTTCGCAAATTTGCTGACGTTTTTCTTTAGAATACGTAAGACCTGTTGGGTTTTGGAAATTTGGAACTGTATACACGAATTTTACATTTGGTTGTTGTAGTGCATTCTCTAATTCTTCTAAGTTTAATCCATCATTTTCGAGTGTTACACCATAGAAGGTTGGCTCACTTAATGTGAAAGCTTGAATAGCACCTAAGTAACCAGGCTCCTCGATGACGATACCATCGCCTTTGTTAATAAGTACTTTCCCAATTAGTTCAAGAGCTTGTTGTGATCCTGTTGTAATTAATACATCGTCAGCATGAACATCTAGTCCGTGTACTCGTTGATATTTTGCAGCAATGTACTCACGTAAAGGCGCATAACCTTGTGTACCTGAGTATTGGAATAGACGACTACCATTTTCCGTAATGGCATGGTTCGCAGAAGCCTTTAACGCTTCAACTGGGAAAGAGATTGGGTTTGGAAGCCCCCCTGCAAAAGAAATGACATCCTCAGATTCAGTTACTTTCAAAATATTTCGGATGAATGAGGACGGGGTATTTAATATCTTTTCTGAAAATTGCATTATTTTTCATTCCTTTTTTCTGATTTTTTAAAAATTATATCATTGCCATCATATGCATACAATATTATCATTGTATGCAAGACAATTAAATATTGTATGCAAAAAATGAGAAAGAAGGAGCTTAGCTTAGAATATGCCAGTTAATTCGTTTGAAGAATATCCAATGAGTTGGAAACCGAATATTAGCAAAGGTTCGGCTCCATTATATATAGCAATTGCTGAACAGCTTGAACAAGATATAAAGGATGGAAAATTATCGCCAGGCACGAAGCTACCTCCTCAGCGTGAGCTAGCTGATTTTTTAGATGTTAATTTAAGCACGATCACAAGAGCTTTTAAACTTTGTGGGCAGAAGGGGCTTATTTATGCTTCTATCGGAAGTGGAACATTCGTTTCATCAGATGCGGCGACAAATAAAATTTTATTACCAACAAGTAATGCTTCTCAGATGATCGAAATGGGTTCTGTTTTACCAGAAAATCATGCTAATGAGGATATTACACGTTATATGAAAAAGATGATGAATGACCCTAATTTTAGTAAATTATTTCAGTACGGACGACCTGAAGGAAATGCGTGGCAAACGGAAGCCGCAATGAAGCTTTTGGAAAAGGTCAACTTTCAAACGGATCAACCTGTATTGCTTGGGGCAGGGGGACAAAATGCGATTGTTGGCACGTTAGCTGCATTGTTTCAACCAGGAGATCGAATTGGAACTGATCCCATTACCTATGCAGGTATAAAAACAGCAGCAAATATGCTTGGGATCCAACTAGTAGCAATCCAACAAAGAAATGGAGAAATGACAAGAGAGGGGCTATTATACGCTTGTAAAAATGAGCATATAAAAGGTCTTTATGTTATTCCTGATTTTCATAATCCAACTACCCATACAATGTCGATGGAAACAAGAAAAATAATCGCAGAAGTTGCAAAGCAGAGAGGCTTAATCGTCATTGAGGATGCGATATATAGTTTTCTGAAGGAGCAGCCACTTGCACCAATAGCCTCCTATGCACCAGAAAAAGTCATTTATATTGCCAGTGTGTCTAAAACCATTTCACCTGGCTTACGACTATCCTTTATCGTTACACCTCCAACGCTTCGGAAAAAAATAATGGAAACACTTTATAATATAAATATTTCAGTATCCCCAATGATGGCGGAGCTTACAGCAAGGATGATTCATGATGGTGTTGCACAAACAATTTTAGAAAAACACCGGTTGTATGCAAAGCAACAAAATGCCCTTGTTAATCAATATTTGGGGGATTATACCATTTTAGGAGAGGAAGAATGCATTTTCAGATGGCTTATACTCCCTGAAAAATTCACGAGTGTTCAGTTTGAATTGCTTGCATCAAGGGCTGGTGTGCAAGTGTATGCAGCTGAACGTTTTGCAGTTGGAAATGCGAAGCCGGTAAATGCAGTTCGTTTGGCAATTACTGCTCCGGAAAATCAGCTTGAACAAGCCCTAATTATATTGAAGGATTTACTTGAAAGTAATGGTGATTATTCATTTGTTGATTAAAGTAAGGAAGGCTTATAATAAAGGTATGTAAAGAAAAGTGGTGATACGATGGCGCATAAAGTGCGTATTATTTCTCATGTAAATATGAATAGTTTTTATGCGCCATTGTGCAGGCGCATAACCCCAGTCAGAAGGGTAAGCCAAAGTAAATGAGGAGATAGAATATGAATAAAGGAAGAATCATTTTACATATTGACCTTAATTGCTTCTATGCCTCTGTTGAACAAATTTACGATTCCTCATTAAAAGGGAAACCAGTAGCCATCGCGGGTAATCCTAAAGAGCGTAGAGGTATTATTATTACGTGTAGCTACGAAGCAAGAGCAAGTGGTGTTTATACAACTATGAATGTCGGAGAGGCGCGGCGAAAGTGCCCAGAGCTAATTGTCCTACCTCCTAATTTTGAACGATATAGAGCTGCGTCCAAGGCTTTTTTTAATTTGTTAAAAGAGTATAGCGAAATTCTCCAACCAGTTTCCATCGATGAAGGATATTTGCAACTTCCTATAGTGGAAGGCCAAAATGTATTGCAACAAGTACAAAATATGCAAGATAGAATTTGGAACGAACTGCAACTTCCTTGTTCAATCGGCATTGCACCGAATAAATTTTTGGCGAAAATGGCAAGTGATATGAAAAAGCCAATGGGGATTACAATACTCCGTAAGCGTGATGTGCCAACAGTATTGTGGCCGATGAATGTCATTGAGATGCATGGGGTTGGCAAAAGTACAGCGGAGAAATTGAGGAAATTAGGTATCCGAACAATTGGAGAACTAGCCGTAGCGGATGAATATGTATTAAAACAATACTTTGGCATTAATGGTCTACGTATGAAGCAAAAGGCAAATGGTGAAGATGATAGACCTGTTGATCCAGAAGCAATATACGATACGAAAAGTGTAGGGAATTCAACAACACTTTCTCATGATACGACAGATAGAGATGAATTATATAAAATTATATCAACACTTTCTGAAAAGGTAGCGGACAGATTAAAGGCCAAGAAACTTGCTGGAGTTACTGTAAGTATCATGATTCGTTCAGCTGATTGGGAAACATGTACACGGAGTAAGTCCATCAATAACGCGATTCATTCAAAAGAGGATATAGTTGAGCATGCCTGGTATCTATTTAATAAGCATTGGGACGAGGAACCTGTACGATTACTGGGCGTTACCGTATCGAATGTCAGTGATATTAAAGAAACGACACAGCAGCTAACGTTATTTAACTTTGAAGAACATATAAAAGATGAACCAATCATTAAACTGGTGGATCAAATCGAGCAAAAGTTTGGAAAAGGAACGATTTTACGAGGGTCAGATATTGCCAAACCAGTAGGGGAATATCAAGCAAATACGAGTTTTAGTAAGGACTTTTGGGATGAACATAAGTAAAAAGAAACGTATAGAGAATTTAGTTTCTTATGGATATTAAATGATTTTCATTATTGTACCTCTTAGTTAGAAAGATTAACTCCCTATTGACATAGCTTTCTTTAAAATGTTTTTTTGCATTTACTGTTATACAAAGGTTGAAGAAAACTTTTTAATCAATTTTTATTCTAAAGCTACAATATACTATCAAAGCCTTCAATTAATTGATGGCTTTGATAATTGGCAGCTTCCCATTCACGAACTTCTATTGTTTTAATTTTATCTTCAGCTATTCTAGTTTGTCTTTTAACAAGCTTCATATCTTTAAATCATTTTCTGCTTCATCTACAAATGACCAATAGAGCTGATAAAACTCGTCTGATTTTTGTTTTTCGGCTGGCGTCAGTCCGTAAGACCATTGTCCATTTACGCTTTCCATTACCTTAATCCCTCCAACGACGACATCATAGTCATAACCACCTAAAGAATTGATACTAGGACGCAACACGCCACCTGCCACAAGACTTTTATTTGTTTCCGTTTGTATATTGTCGTGTTTAATCAAATAATCCACAAGCGTCATTTCACCTATCTGTGTTGTTTCCTCTGATTCAAATTTTTTTATTGCTTGCATCGCTTGTTTGTGAAGCGTTTTTCGGTCAGGGGATACGGAAGAAATATATTGTGCGTGTAATTTATTTTTCTCGTAATGAAAGCCTTCTATGGCGTCTCGATTTGTATTTCGCATTGATTTTTCAACTAATGCTTTGAGTTGGCTGATTAATACATCCTGCGGGGGAACTTTCATGCCTTTTGTCGGGATGATGTCCCAATTCGGTGTATTTAATGAACGACTTCCTTTGAATGAAACCAGATTGACATTCGACTTCATTCCTACTTCATTTGGCGTATAGTTGCACGGTAGTTCGGAAGTCTGAACACTCTCCTGAGAATATACACCTGCTTCTGTTAAATGAGACTGATCACTTTTTATATGATTATTTTTATTCGTTGAGTATACAGGGTTAGATTGTATTTGCGATAAATTAGTGATTTTCATAACTTTATTACATCCCTTTCAAATTTTAAGCATTTGAAGTGTTCTTTAACTTTTTGTCTACTTCACACTGTATGCAGAGTAGACAAAAAGCTAGGGTAATGTCTCCAGTGAGTGTAGTTCGTAATTAGATATGTAACGTACCACTTGCAGCACCATTTATATAATTAGGTCTCATAGTGCCGTTTTTAAAAGTATTATTTGTATTCTACTATCATTTTGCTACCGAATACGGTGAACCCATCCATACCTGTCTGTTGCTTAAGAATAATTCCTTCTAACTGAACGAACCACTTTACATTAGCATCTTTATCTTTAAAAAATGTTGTTTTACTAGTAGATGTTGGGCTATTCGTTTTCTGAAACTTTACGGTAGCAGATTGACTACCGTCATAGCTAATAAGATAGTTGTCAATTGTTGTAAATTGAGATTGTGTCACTTTTATATCAGTTGGACAATAGATAGTGATGCTGACTACTTTCGATTTAGCGGGAATTACTTTGGTTAAATCAACGTATTGTCCGATAGATGTAACCTTACCGGTTTGCCCCGCGGATGTAGCGAAATCTTTAGATAGTACGCTTGTATTAGTTGGATTAGTTGCATATAACGATGTATCTAAAACGTCCTCTAAAGATACCTCAATACTTTTCACCTCATTGTCATCTGTCGTCGGTATGTATTCTGATGCAAGAGTAGTAGGCATACCAATAGACAATACCATCGCTGCCGTCAATCCTGAGTATATGAGCTTTTTCAAATTTATAACCACCTTCATATTTTTGTTAATAATACTTTTAACTAGCGCTATGAATATTGATCATACCATATTTTACATTTAAATTACAATTTTGTATTTTTTAACTTTTTTATATATATTTATACAACTGATTAAATCTGTGTAAAAAGCCACTTACTAGTATTCATCGGCAATCCATAATTTCTTTTGAATTATTTTGGTGTACTTTATAATAAGGTTAATCGTTTTATAATAAAGATTGATGAAAATTACCTTGTTTTTTTCTTAGAGGTGATTTTTTATTGGATATTTATGTTGAAATTGAAGATTGTGAAGAATTAAATTAATGGAGCGGAATAGTATATTAAAAATATGTTTTAATTCGGTAAAATTAATCTAGAGGGAAGGAAATGTAATGAAAAAGTTACACACTTGGAGATACGACGGGGGCTTAGTACAATAAGAAATGATCAAACTTTAAAATGAAACAGAAAACCGTCATTTTCGATCAATCTTTTTTTTCGAAATAACGGTTTTCTATTTATATTTAGATTGAAAGCTGCTTATTTAGGTAGAAATTTTATATGTTCGTAAAATATTCATTTTCCTTTTGTTCATAGGCTTCGCGGCGATTTTGGATTTTTTGTAATACACTGTCTAGAACATTCCGTTCAGACAGCGTTTGATAAAGGACATTCTGTACCTCTGCGGCTTCCTTGTTTTCTTCTTGGTTACTTAGAAATTCACTATATGTTCCCATATATTCATGATAGTCTATATTGGAAAGTGTCTTAGCAGCAATTTGTTTGTGCTCTGTTAATGCAGAAGTAAACTGTTTACGTGCCTCATCTGGTTGGGCAGGTATTATTTTGATTTTACCTCTTGAATCTGAGCTATCTGTGAGATCAAGGAATTGATAATCGAACGCCAATGGTTTAGCAAGAGCGATATGAGCGTGAAGAGCAACAGCATGGTCACTAAGTTTTTCGGTTACTTCACGAAGGATATCATTCCCTTTTTCAAGATAACGACTGCCATCGAGTGCAAGTACACGGCCGACTTCTTCAGAGAAAAAGTCTTGAGCAAGGAATTCCTGATCGTATCCGGTAGGTGGCAAAACTCGAAGTCTTAAGTTATTTGATACGATGTTATGGCCGTTTATTTGCATAGCTACTTGAATGTTATAAAATCCTGGGTCATCAATTAACCAGCCATTTTTCCCAACGGAAGCGAAAATGGTTTCATACAGGGATTCACCAGGCATAATTACCTTGTTCTCTAGGTTCCATAAATACTGGACATGAGGTAGTAACCGACGTCCTTGTTTTCCATCTTTTTTAACCATTACAGACATTCCGTATAAATCGGACAATAAATGTTTATTGATTGACTGAGGTTGATTTGAAGTATTAGTTAGTTTGATTTCAATAACTGTAGGTTCTAACCATTGGAATATAGGTGTTTTACGGTTAACTCTTAATTCAAGATTAAAAGAAGGGTGAATAGAAATGATCGGTTGTTCAAACCCATGATCTACAGCCCAGTCAGCATTACCCATTTGTACGAAGTGCTCAGGTGCGTGTCGCATAAACAAAAGCTCTTGATCACTAAAACGATACTCAAAGTTTTTAAAGAACTCCTTGCCACCAGCTTTACTATCAAAATTGTAAGGATAATTCATAAAGCTTAGAGCCTTTGGTTCTGGGGTAAGAGGGCGCTCCAACGGTTCCCAAGGATGACCTAGGTGTTTTTGCCAAGAGTGCAGGAGATTGAAAGCATGTCCCATCTCATGGCAAGCACACCAAAAACGATATCGCTGTACAAAAGCTTCAGGAGCGGGGTCACCTTTAGGTGGATCGGCAATAAATGAATTATTAAAAATGGCAGTCCCTTGGCGATGATTCGGACCTATGCTATCAAACATAATACCGCCCAGACCATGGCCTTCTTCAGCTTCCGAATTTGCAAAAAATGTCCACATGGACCATTGGGGCTTATTATCAAAGTGTGACCAATATACTTGCATGGCATCATGCATCTCTTGAGTGTTCCACTTTTTATCAGTCCCTGCATAGTCTTTGGAAACAATATTATTACCGTCCGATATTTTTACATCAAACCCAGTTCGTTTAAATATTTCTGCGATTGATAGAGTTTCATCCGGCAAAGATGTAGGCTTGTCTGGATGCGCGTGAGTTTGATAGGTTGTAACGGGTGTTGTCCCTTCTTCAGCATCAAATTCAAATTCCACAGGATGGAAATAAGGGGATTGAAACTGGAACGTGCTAGTTCTGTCTGTCTCCCCTCCGATCAGAAACGCGACTTCGGCAGTATGCTGTTCAGGCAATGACCCGCGTGTTATTTGTATTTTTACATTTGTATAAGGAAATGATTGTATTTCGTCTAGGTATTTATTTCGAATATTGCCTGTCCAAGTATCTGGACCATTAGCTGTTAACTTAGCAATCCAATGAATAGTAGAAGACTGGTTCGAAATAATAGTTCCGCTTGCTACCATTTGTGAGTAGTATCCGTCTACGTCAAGGCGAAGTTCCTCACGGATTTGCTGTTCGCTCCATGCATATAAACCACTAATTGGTGAGAGGGAAAAATCGCCTAAACTGGAAGGGTTAATGGCTTTTACTAATTCTTTAGCTTCGTTCGTTTTGTTTTGATCCATCTGTATTACCTCCATGTTTATTATTTTTTGTCTTTCTTCCTCAATCCCAAGAGCCACAATGCTTCATTAAAAAATCAAAATGTTTTTCAAGTATTATATATGCAGCAGTAACTATAAATATGACACTATAAATAGTAAAATAAATAAAGTGAGTGAAATGTAAGAATAATCTTATTATTTCCCGAGAAATACAAGAACGAAGAAAGAAGGTGTGGTAATGCATTATAAGGAGTACGGTGATCTACATAAGCCACTCATACTGTTGATTCATGGGGGGGGTGTTGGAGGGTGGATGTGGGATAAACAAGTCCAATATTTTTCCGATTATCATTGCGTTGTACCAGAATTAATAGATAACGAGGCTAATAATACCTCTATTTTTTCAATTGAAGATTGTGCAAAAAAGCTTCTATCTTTAATCGAAGAAAAAGCAGAAAATAAACGGGTCATAGTGGTCGGTTTTTCATTAGGGGCACAAATTGCTATTCAAATGATTAGTCTAAAGTCGCAATTAATAGATTATGCTATTATCAACAGTGCTTTAGTGACGCCTTCCCCAGTTGCAGAAAAATGGATTAGACCATTAATAAAATTATCTTTTCCCCTAATAAAAAATAAATCATTCGCAAAGCTTCAAGCGAAAACATTGTATGTAGATGATGAATATTTTGAGCAATATTATGAAGATAGTTCAAAGATGAAATTAGATACCCTTATTAAAATTTTGCAAGAAAATATGTCATTTGCCATCCCGCATGATTTTTCGAAAGCCCAATGTAACATTTTAGTAACTGTTGGTGAAAAAGAGAAGGGCAACATGAAAAAATCTGCGCTCCATCTTGTAAATAGCAATCCTAATTGCCAAGGTGTTGTGTTATCAAACATCGGCCACGGTGTCTCATTAGCGAACCCTGAGTTTTTTAACCGTTTTGTAGAAGAGTGGCTAATAGATGGTAAGTTACCAGAAGGAAAGATTATTAAATAGTACATAGTGCAAATTTTTTAGTTGATTAGGGTGGAGATAAGATTTCTCCTTGAGAATCAGAGAATATCGGATGTCCCCAGAATTTACATCCAACGCATCTAACGGGGTAGAATAGTTGAAGAAGAAGGAAAATGTTCGGATTAAATAGAATAGATAGGATTGTGGCTCTTACAATTTGGCATACAAATCGAGTGTTCAATGGAGGAATAATAATGGAAACTAATGTAATTCAAAAGATTGGACAAATTGGAGTACCAGTGAAAAATGTAGAAAATGCAATTGAATTTTATAAAGAAGTATTAGGGTTATCCCTTCTTTTTAGTACAGAAAGAATGGCATTTTTTGAGTGCAATGGGCAACGACTTCTTCTTTCACTTCCTGAAAAAAATGAATTTGCAAATTCAAGTTCAGTTATCTATTTTCAGGTCGAAGATATAAAAAAAACCTTCGAAGAATTGCTTGAAAAAGGAGTGTCCTTTATCGATCAGCCACATGTTGTTGCGAAAATGGGAAATACAGAAACGTGGATGGCTTTCTTTAAAGATACTGAAGGAAATACACATGCTTTAATGAGCGAAGTACAAATTTAATTCGTAATATCTTCTTTATTAAATGAACTGGGGCTTTACCTCAAGATGGGATTCCACAAAGATCCCATCTTTTTCTTGTTCAACAAATTGTTAAATAATCAAAGTATGAAAAAATAGGTAGAAAGTATATGAATAATTATCCCATTGACAGCGTTAGGGTAATGGGAAGGAATTTAAAATAATTAATATAAAATTAGTTAAATGATTTTTTTCTTCACTGTTAGTATTATTGTAATCGTCCCATTGTTAATACTAGAATTTGAATACAGGATAGTGCAAAATAACAAGAACATAGGAGGTATGAAATTTGAAGATCCAAAGAATAGATCATGTGGGTGTAATCGTAAATGATCTCTCTGCCGCTAAAGAGTTTTTTCTCGATTTTGGACTTGAGGTGAAAGGGGAATGGGAAATGGAAGGAGAGTTAATGGGATATGCAGTTGGGCTTAATGACGCTAAAGTAGCGTGTGTAGGATTGGGAACGACAGATAGTCAGACATGGATAGAGCTAATCAAATTTTATACACCATCAGATGAAAAAGATATTCAGCAACCCCTCGCAAATACACTGGGTATCCGACATATTGCATTTACTGTTGAAGATATTGAAGCAGTTGTTGCCAAATTGAAAAAGAAGGGTACGGAAATCTTTAGTGAGATACAGCAATATGAAGAAAGTTATAAATTATGCTACGTTCGTGGTCCAGAGGGAATTATTTTGGAGTTGGCTGAGGAAATCAAATAAGTAATGTTAATTAAAATGAAAAGAATTCTGTAATGGAAGCAGTGTTATTAAAAAAAGAAATAACAGCTCCAGATTTCTGTTTCCTTTTCCTTTTATTTACCTAACAAGAAGCTTTATTGTTTTCCCCACTATTAAAACAGGGTGCAGGAGTTTAAGATCAAGCTACCAAAGTCAAAGGAGCCTTTCTTATTGAGTTAACTTTGCGGATTAGTAAGGTAAGGTAGCTGTGACAAAGTATCATGAAAAACACAAGCCTGCCAAATTTGATAAAAAGCAGCAACTTGAAAAAATACGTACGGAGTATTTGAAAAAGAAGCAAGAACAAACAGATAAATAATATGAATGAAAACATAGGAGGACTAAAATCTCCCTATGTTTTTCTTATTCGAAGTTCTTTTTCAATTGATGATAGAGTTATTTGAATTTAAGCTTAGCTACAATTGTTATAAAAAGAATTTAAAAGCTATACATTCTAGCGTAATCCCTTCATCACATCTTGTCTCGTAGCACATAGAGCAGGAAATAAAACTGCTCCCATACCTATTAATGGAGAAAGAACAAACTTTTAAGGCACTCTTATCTTAACTGATGTTATAGTGAGAATGCTTATTTTGACTTATTATGCATTATCTACCGAATATTTTAACTTGAACGCCATTACTTAAATCACATTAATCATTGAAAATGCTTGCCATTTTCTCTGCAACCTCTTCGGTAATCGCAAGAAATCGTTTGGAAATTGATGTCATGTAACGATCCTTAAGTGTAATTATATTAAGTTTTGTTTGTAACACTGGATTTGCTAGTGGTCTAAGTACCGGTAAATCAGGAGAATTAAGTAGCTTGAAACAGCTAGGTACAAAACAAATTCCTGCGCCTTTCATTACCATCATAAGTGTTGGTAATGTTTCTGTCCCCCAGTAAACGACATTAGGCGTAAATCCACTTTTTTGGCATGCCTCGATCACATCATCAGCAACACCTGATCCATAAGATGTTGTATTTAAAAGAAATCGTTCGTTTTTCAAGTCTGCAATATCAATAGAATCTTTTTCACATAGATGATGGTTGGGTGGAAGAGCTAAAAGTAAAGGTTCTGTTAGTAGTGTTGAAGTATGGATGTCCTCCGCTCTTACTGAAGTTCGGACAATTCCAATATCTATTTTATGACTTCTTAGTTCTTCTAAAATATATGATGTATTACCCTCGCGAACATGTGTAACTATGTTAGGAGTTTCCTTTTGAATTTTTTTTAAGACATTTGGCAAAATAAATAGATTTGCTGAAGTAGTACAACCCAATTTCACAGTACCTCTAATTCCTTCGTGAAACTCGACTAATTTCTTCTCCGTATTCTCAGATAAATCAAGTAATTCTTTTCCTTTTTCATATAAAAATACTCCACTTGGTGTTAATTCAAGAGATCTACCTAAACGATTAAACAAAGTGACATTTAATTCTTGTTCAAATTTTCTAATTAAAATACTTAAGGGGGGTTGAGTCATTTGCAGTGCAGTAGCAGCTTTTGTAATGCTACCTTCCTCAACTACTGTAATAAAACAATGTAAACGATGAAGGTTCATTTGGATAACTCCTCCTTTTAGTATTCATAAAATATATGGAAGTCATATAAATATTATAATTTACATTATAAAAATGTAAAGATATACTATTCTCATAATTAAGAATAGTTCAAAAATTGTATCTGAACTGTATTTCAATTTGAAGTTAGTTGATACCAGAGTATGTCCAATCGCAAATTATTAATTTATAAATGGAGGTTTTATCAATGACAACTAAAATTACTCAACAATCAAAAACTGTAGAGTTAGCTAAACTGGACAAAAAGCACTTGCTACATCCAGCTACAAATCCGAAGGCTTTAATTGACAATGGACCGCCTATAATTTTTGCTAAAGGTAAAGGCGTTACAGTTACAAGTACGGATGATGTGGAATACATCGACGGGATGTCAATGCTTTGGAACGTGAACTTAGGACATGGGAATCAAGAACTTGCAGATGCTGGTAATAGTCAATTATCTACCCTCGCGTATGCATCATCATTTAAAGGATTCTCAAATGAACCATCCATTCTACTTGCTGAAAAATTAGCTGAGTTAGCACCAGGAGATTTAAATAGTGTATTCTACACTTCTGGTGGGTCAGAATCAAATGATACAGCAATTAAATTAGCTCGTTTCTACTGGGAGCTTAAAGGGAAATCAGAAAAAAGAAAGATTATTGCGCTAACGAATGCTTATCACGGTGTAACAATAGGAGCACAAACAGCTACTGGTCTTGCAGCATACCACAAGTTCGCATCATCAAATATAGACGGAGTTGTTCGTGCAACAGCCCACCTATTAAACAGCGAGTTAGGTGATAAAAGTGACCCGAACTATGCAGATTCTATACGTGGAACAATTGAAAGAGAAGGTGCGGAGACGATTGCCGGAATTATTATTGAACCTGTGCAAGGTGCGGGCGGAGTTAATATTCCACCAGAAGGTTACTTAGAAGCAGTTCGTAAAATCTGTGACGAGCACAATATCCTTTTCATGGCAGATGAAGTTATTTGTGGATTTGGTCGTACGGGGAAAATGTTTGGTGTAAACAACTGGAATGTTGTCCCTGATATGATGTCAATTGCAAAAGGAATTACGAGTGGTTATTCGCAACTTGGCGGGGTCATGATGAATGATGAAATTAGAGAAACAATTGCTAACTTCGATGCTGTTATCCCACATGGTTTCACATATAGTGGCCATCCGACTGCTTGTGCGATTGGACTGAAAAACATTGAAATACTAGAGCGTGATAATATTATTGACCACGTAAACGAAATGGAGAAAGAACTTAAAAAAGGTTTAGATTACTTAGCTGAAAAACATATTATTGTAACAAATTGCAGAGTAATTGGTCTGTTGGCTGCATTTGAACTTTACGAAGATCCAACAAGTGGAAAATTATTTGATCCAACTGTTTTCCCAGCAAATGCGGTAGTTGACGCATGTTTCGAACGCCAATTAATATTAAGAGCGCTTGGAGCCAATAACCAAATTGTAGCAATTGCGCCACCGCTTATTATTAACAAAGAAGAAATTGAAAAAATGATTCAAATTATAGACGATTCGATTACTGCTTTTAAAAATACACGCAACTAAACTATTCCTATAAAGTAAGTTGAGTAGTGGTGGTTATAGTTAAAAAAGGGGAGGTTCTCTAGTGCTTTATATAAATGGTGAATGGCGAGATACAGGAAATAAATTAGATGTAACAAATCCTGCGACAGGAGAAATAATTAGAACTGTTGCTACAGGTGGTAAAACTGAAACTAAAGAAGCAATCGAAAGTGCGAAGAGAGCATTTGAATTCTGGGGTAAGACAACTGGAAATGAGCGCAGCAACTACCTGTTTCAAGTGGTTCAATTGATGAAAGAAAAAACAAAAGAATTAGCTGAAACAATTACACTTGAAAATGGTAAGCCTTTACCAGATGCTACTCGTGAAGTAGCAGGTGCGATCGGCTATCTAGAGTGGTATGCAGAGGAAGCTAAGAGAATTTATGGGGAAACAATTCCTGCATCTGCAGCTGATAAACATCTAATGGTAATTCGCGAACCTGTTGGGGTATGTGCAGCTATTACACCATGGAATTTCCCGTTATCGATGATTACAAGAAAAATTGCACCTGCACTTGCTGCAGGTTGTACGATTGTTTTAAAACCGGCTGACTTAACTCCTCTTTCGGCGATAAAAGTATTCGAATGCTTTCATGAAGTTGGACTACCTGCTGGAGTTGCAAACCTGGTAATTGGCCCAGCTGAAGAAATTGGAAACGAGATGACGAGTAACCCAGATGTTCGTAAAATCACATTTACTGGCTCGACGCGTGTGGGGAAAAAACTTATCCGTGAATCGTCTGATACAGTGAAGAAAATATCAATGGAGCTTGGTGGACACGCACCGTATATTGTATTTGAGGATGCTGATATTGACGCAGCAGTTAATGGTATCTTAGTGTCTAAGTTTATTAACTCAGGTCAAACTTGCATCAGCACTAACCGGATTTACGTAGCAGAAACTGTAGCTGATGAATTCTCAGAAAAGTTAGCTGAAAAGGTATCTAAATTAGTTGTAGGAAATGGATTAGAAGATGGCGTAAATGTCGGTCCAGTAATTAATAAAGTGGCTCTTGAAAAAGTGAAAAGTCAAGTAGAAGACGCTGTGAAACATGATGGTAAAGTAATTGCGGGTGGTAATGTATTTACATTAAATAATGGAAGCGGTTACTTCTTTGAGCCCACAGTTATTCAATATGCAAGCGATAATATGAAGATTACAACAGAAGAAACATTTGGACCAGTTGCACCAATTTATACATTTCAGACGGAAGAAGAGGTAGTTGAAAGAGCAAACCATCCTGAATATGGTCTTGCAGCTTATTGTTATACGCGAGACATTGGTCGAGGCTTACGAATGATGCGTGCTTTAGAGTTCGGAATTGTTGGTATTAATGATCCAGCTCCAGTGGTTGTACAAGCTCCGTTTGGTGGTATGAAGGAAAGTGGAATGGGGAAAGAAGGCGGTTGGTACGGACTTGAGGAGTACTTGGAGAAGAAGTTTGTATCGATTTATTTAAAATAATAAAAAATGTTACTAATCTAGGTAACTAAATATATTGTAGTAGACTTGTTTACATTCTCCATGTCTCCCATACATATTTTCTAAAGAATGTATGGGAGACAGTCTACACAATTAATAAAGTAATAAACTTTAATTTAATTCCAATAAAATAAGAGGGTGAATTTATTATGTCTCAAGTAAATTTAAAAAATAATGGACAAGAAATAGTTGTCCGCAATATTTTAAAAGAGGATCTTGCTGAAGTTGCCGCACTTTCTATGAGGTGTTTTGGACCTGATATGGCATTAAAATATGAGCATTTTGAAAGTCAGATTGAGTTGTTTCCAGAAGGTCAAATTTGTCTAGAATATAACGGTAAAATTGTAGGAACCGCTTTAAGTCTAATTGTAAATTTTGAAGATTACGGAGATAATCACTCATATTTTCAAATCTGTGATTTAGGATTTATTCGAAATCATAACCCTAATGGTAGAAACCTATATGGTATTGAAATTGGAGTACACGAAGATTTTAGAGGGTTACAATTGGGACGTCATTTGTATGATGGCCGAAAAAGAATATGTGAGAAACTTAACTTAGAAAGTATCTTAGTAGGTGGTCGTATACCTTTTTACTATAAATATGCTGAGCAGATGAGTGCAGATGAGTATGCACTAGAGGTAATGAAAGGGAAGATATATGATCCTGTATTAACATTCCAAATGAAAAACGGATACGTATTAAATAAAGTAATGCCAGGCTATTTACCTGGGGATGTTGAGTCATTAGAATATGCAACACTTTTGGAATGGAAAAATCCAGTTTATAAGCTTAAATTAGTATGAGTCTTTTGTCCGTTATGTTCGCCTATTATAATAGGCGAACAGTGGATGCCCATTGTTTATCGCGATTATTTAACTTCTTTAGATATGTAAGCGCTTTCAATTAATTGTTATAAGAGTTCCATTAGAAGTAAATCTTAGGTAAAGAGAGGCGTTATAAATGGTTATCGCTGATAAAGTTATTTCGAGTGAAGCAGTATTTACAGGTATAGAAAATGAAGCAAAGTCAGCTGCTATTGCGATTAAAGGTAACAAAATCATTGCGGTAGGTTTGATGGAGGAAATAAAACCATTTATAGGTTTAGACACGAAGGAATATCATTATGGCAACCAACTCATTATGCCAGGATTTCATGATGCGCACCTTCATCTCATGTTTGGTAGTCTTTTCTCGCATGCAAGTATCAATTTATCGGATGCTCATTCGGAAGAAGAAGTTGCTAGTTTAGTAAAGCAATTCTCGAAAAACGTGCATGCTGATGAGTGGATTATAGGCTATGGATGGGATCATACAAATTGGGCAGAGAAATGCTTGCCGACACGTTTTTCTTTAGACAAAGTAGTTCCTAATCGCCCGATTATTCTTTTCCACGCAGAAGGTCATTATTCGTGGGTTAATAGTTTAGCACTTGAAAATGCTAGGGTTACAAATGAAACTGAAGACCCTCCTAATGGTACGATTCAAAAAGATGAAAATAATGAAATTACAGGAGTTCTTCTTGAAACAGCAATGAATTTAGTTGTGGATATTGCTCTCGCATTTCCGGATAAACGGAAAGAAGAATTGTTTGAAGAGTTCTTAAAAAAATCAGCTCAATTAGGCATTACATCAGTAAATGATTTGTTTGCAAGTAGTTTTGATAAGTTAAATAGTTTCGATATGTATAAGGCATATGATGAAGCTGGAAAACTTACGACTCGAATTCATCTTTACCCTGAGTTAAATGATGATATAGATAGAGCGATAAGCTTGCGTGAAAAGTACAATTCCGAAAAATTACAGCTTGCAGGACTTAAGCAGTTTATTGATGGTGTTGTAACTGGACATACCGCATACATGTTAGATCCGTACTTAGACAAACCTATAACACGAGGGAGTACTGCTTTTCCTGTAGAAACGATCAAAAACTGGGTGACAAAAGCGGACAAAGAAGGATTTCAAATTCGCTTCCATACAATTGGTGATGGCGCAGTTAGGCTTGCTCTAGATATATTTGAAGCAGCAAGGATGGATAATGGTGTGAGAGATTCACGACATGCGCTAGAGCATATTGAAGTGATTCATCCGACAGATATTAAGAGATTTAAAGAATTGGGGGTTGTTCCATCTGTACAGCCTTCTCATCTAGCATTGATGCCAAAAGAAAGTCATACTTTGCGTGTCGGTAAAGAGAAAGACCCTTATACGTATTTATGTAAAACGTTATACGACGCAGTCGAGTATATTGCTCTTGGTACAGACTATCCAATAGCAACATTAGATCCTTTTAAAGAAATTTTCCATGCGATTACGAGACTAGACTTTACTGGTGATTATGAGTGGAATAGTCAAGAGCAGATAACACTCGCAGAAGCGTTGAAAGCGTATACAAAAGGTTCAGCATACAGCACATTCAGAGAAAAAGATTTGGGTACATTAGAAGTTGGAAAATTAGCAGATATTATTGTACTAGATAAAAACCTCTTTGAAGTAGAAAATAAAGAAATTCTTCAAACGAAAGTTTTGTTAACAATTATGGATGGTGAAGTTGTTTATAGTGAATCAGTCTACTATCCTACTATTTTAGTTAATTGATCATTTTACTGGGAAGATTTTTTTATTACTATTCGAGGAGTGAAAAAAATGAAACATCCAGTTAATTTGTCTAGATCGCTTTCTTTAACGTCTGTTGTTGTTACTGGGATGGCCTTTATGGCTTTAACTACAGTGTTTAGCACATACGGCATAGCCTCTAAAATATCTCATGGTATGGTCGCTGGATCGTATGTACTTGCATTAATTGTGATGATGTTTACGGCTCATAGTTATGGTCAAATGGCAAAAGCGTACCCCATTGCGGGATCTGCCTATACCTATGCGCAAAAAGCTATTAATTCTCATGTTGGTTTCTTAGTGGGATGGGCAATTTTAATGGATTATCTCTTGATCCCAATGGTTAACTTTTTACTATTTGGTATTTTCTTCTCAGCTGCTATACCTGAAGTTCCACAGTATGTTTGGATACTTACATTAGTAATTCTTGTGACGTTTGTAAATGTTAGAGGTGTAAAGTTAAGCGCAAATATCAACATGATCGTAGTAGGCTTATCGGTATTATTTCTAATTGTCTTTTGCATCTTATCAGTTAAATCAATAGTAACTGGAACCGGGACTGGCATTTTATTTAACCTTGATCCCTTTTTTAATACCGAGGAGTCATTTAAGTATATAGTTGCTGGTGCTGCACTATTATGTTTCTCTTTCCTCGGTTTTGATGCAGTTTCTACTTTTTCAGAAGAAGTAAAAAATCCGGAGAAAAACATACCGCGTGCAATATCTTTAGTAACAATAATTGGTGGATTATGTTTTGTAGTCGTATCTTATTTTGCACATAATGTTTGGCCAGATTATACGAGTTTTAAAGATGCTGATTCTGCTTCCTATGAAATTATTTTCCTAGTAGGCGGGAATGCCTTACAAGCAGCATTCCTAGCAAAAACTGCAGTGGTTGTATTTGGTTCCGCGTCCGCATCTCAAGCAAGTGCTGCACGTGTATTATACGCAATGGGAAGAGATGGACAATTACCTAAAAATTTTTTTGGAAAACTAAATAAAAGAACGAGAACCCCGGTTAACAACATTTTATTAATTGGTCTTTTATCATTATCTTCATTGTTTTTAAGTTTAACTATTGTCGCGTCTTTCATTAACTTTGGCGCCCTACTTGCATTTACTGCTGTGAATCTATCCGTTGTTTTTTTATATTACGGTAAGCGAAAAGAACGCTCCTTAAAGGGGATTATCTTCTATTTGATTTTTCCATTAATCGGAGCAGTACTTACAACTTGTTTGCTTTTCAACCTAGATGTTTATTCGATTGCTCTTGGTAGTGTTTGGTTAGGAATTGGTGTTATTTATTTATTATTTATGACAAAAGGTCTTAAGCATAAACCACCAGTGCTCAATACAGATCAGATTGATTATTCGCAGTTTTAAACATTAATGAAGCAGCTAAAAATATGTAAAGGGGATGGATGAATGACAGATAACACTACGCTCAAAAGGTCATTAGGTGTTTGGTCAATTGTTGCACTGGGATTAGGATATATGACGCCTACAGTGGTCTTTGATACGTTTGGAATTGTATCAAAATTAACAAATGGTGTAGTACCAATGGCGTATTTTGTCGCCTTGGTAGTAATGGTATTGACGGCGATTAGTTATGGAAAGATGGTACAGGTATTCCCGGCTGCTGGTTCAGCATATACATACACCCGGGAAACAATGGGGTCTCACCTAGGATTCCTCGTAGGATGGACATCGTTATTAGATTATTTATTATTACCTTTAGTTAATGCATTAATTATTCGAATATATATGGAATCTCTGTTTCCAAATGTACCTGTTTGGATTTGGGTTTTTGCTTATGTCATTGTAGTTACTGCAATTAATGCTTATAGTATGGAATCAACATCCAGCTTAAACTTTATACTCGTTGTTTTCACGATTTGTTTAATAGGTATCTTCATAATACTTGCTTCTGTACAACTTTATCACGGTATGGGAAATGGTACTTTATTCACGATTCATCCACTATCACATGAAAATGTGAAATTAATAGCCGTTTTAACTGGGGCAACAGTAGTAGCTTTCTCGTTTATCGGTTTCGACGCAATAACAATGTATACGGAAGAAGCAAAGGATACATCAACAGTTCCTAGAGCAATCCTTCTAACTGTTTTAATCGGTGGGGGTATTTTCTTTATTGCTTCTTATTTTACACAAGCATTATTCCCGGATGTTTCTGTGTTCGAAAATGTAGATGATACATTGCCGGAAATTGGTTTATATGTAGGAGGGAAGTTATTCCAACTGCTTTTCATTGCAGGAGCTTTCGCTGCTACTGTAGCTTCAGGACTTGCATCTCATGCAAGTGCATCTCGTTTGCTGTTTGTTATGGGCAGAAATGGTGTACTTCCTAAAAAAACTTTCGGATACTTACACCCTAAATTTAGAACGCCTGTTTTTACGATTGTTTTGACGGGAATCGTATCATTATTTGCAATAGGACCAAATTTAGAATTAATTGCTTCAGTCATTAACTTTGGGGCATTAATTGCATTCACATTCGTTAACCTATCTGTTATTGTTCATTTCTATATTCGTCAGAAAAGGAGATCAGGCAGTGAAACCTTTAAGTACTTAATTATGCCTTCTTTCGGAGCATTAGCTACTGGGGTTCTTTGGTATCATTTACACGCTGATGCATTTATAGGTGGAATCGTTTGGCTTATAATCGGAATCATTTACATGCTGTTTATAACACGATTCTTTAAAAAAGAACTTGGAAGCATGGACTCTATTGATGACTTGGAGTCATTAGATAAAGAGATTTTTAATGAAGATAAGATTAAAGTCTTGAATTAACTATTTAGAGGATGAGAATCTCTTAGATAATCTTCCTCTTTTTAATGACACAAGAAGTAAATAAAGGAGTGATTGCTTTGAAAGAAAAAATTCGACTGTATATAGAAGAAAATAAAGAAGAATTATTTAAAACAATTCAAGATGTCGTACGTATAAAAAGCGTTGTTGGTAATGAACAAGAGATGCAATTATACATGAAAAAAAAATATGAAGAACTTAACTTGATTTTGCATGAGATTGAACCAAAATATGAGAAGGTTTCAGCTCATGAAGCGTTTATTGATTCAGGTATTCCGTTTGAAGACCGAAAAAATATTATCGGAATACATAAAGGTGTCTCCAAAGGTAAGTCATTAACGATTCACGGGCATGTAGATGTTGTTTCTCCTGAACCATATTCAAACTGGACGATGGACCCATGGAGTGGAGATATTATTGGAAACAAGTTATACGGTCGAGGCTCTGCCGATATGAAAGCAGGACTTATTTCAAATTGGTTCGCATTGAAAACATTAATTGATTTAGGTTATCCAATTGCTGGAGATGTTCAGCTACATTCAGTAATAGAAGAAGAAGCTGGTGGTGGCGGCGGAGCTTTAGCATGTTTGGAGGAAGGCTTCGTAACAGATGGGTACATTTCGACAGAGCCACATAATTTGAATATGACAATATGTCATGGGGGGATTATGTATTTCCGAGTGTATGTAAAGGGAAGAACAGCGCATGCTGGTTTAGCGCATGAAGGCATAAATGCTATTTCAAAAATGATGAAAATCCTTAGTGCGCTGGATGAATTAAGTGAATGGCGTGCTAAAAATGTTAAGTTTGATTTATTTGAAAAGGGGTCTGGACAGTCCGTTCACTTAAACTTAGGTGTACTAAAAGCTGGGGACTGGGTATCGACAGTTCCAGGGGAAGCGATCCTCGAAGGAAGAATTGGTTTTATCCCAGGGGAAACTCGCGAAGAAATTAAGCAACTAGTACAAGACACGATTATGAAATCTGTCTTAGGCGATGAGTGGATGGATAAAAATCCACCTGTTATAGAGTGGTTTGGATGGTCAACGGAGCCATGGTACCAAGATCCTGAGAACCCTTTTGTAAAATTATTCAACGAAAATGCAGAAGATGTTATCGGACATAAAGTAATAATGGTTGGAAGAGCTGGAGGAAATGATGCACGATTTACTCAGTATTACGGAAAACAAGGATTGTGCTTTGGGCCAATTGGAGAAAATATGCATGGACCAGATGAATGTGTTCATTTAGATAGCGTAGTAGAAGTAACTAATGTTTTGGCAAATTATATTATTAAGTGGAGCGAGAGTTAATCATCGTTAACTTTTGGGAATATCCATTTCAAACTAATATAGTGTCTCTCATAATGCTTCTAGCTTAGGTAGCTGGATGATTAGGAATGTTATGGAAAAAGGGGGTAGGCTTATTTGATAAAACAAATCTCTCTTAACAATTAAATCGACGAAACAATTCCTATATTCAGAGTTAATTGAAAATTAAATTAATTTATTTCCGAGATGTAAGTAAATCACATTTTAGTAGTTGGCAAGCTTATTGTTTATTAATTGTGAGTGTATTGTTTAAAAACATTTAAAAGAGAGGATGTATTTTTATGAAAAGAAATTATTCTGTTGAAGAACTTAAAGTGTTAGACCAAAAGCATTTTCTACACCCTACTTCACCAGTAAAGACGGAAAATGGACCGGCATTTATTTTTACAGAAGGAAAAGGTGTTTATCTGTATGATATTACAGGTAAAAAAGTTATTGATGGTATGTCTTCGCTTTGGAATGTGAATATCGGACATGGTAGAACAGAACTTGGTGAAGTAGCGAAGGAACAAATGGATAAATTAGCCTTCAGTTCTTGTTTTGCAACGTTTAGTAATGAGCCTGCTATTCTATTAGCAAAAAAGTTAGCAGAATTAGCACCTGGTGATTTAAATACTACATTTTTTACGTCCGGTGGTTCCGAATCCAATGATAGCGCCTATAAATTGGCTCGTCATTATTGGATATTAAAAGGGGAAACTTCTCGAAAAAAAATTATCTCAAGATCGAGATCTTATCACGGGGTGGCAATCGGTGCTACAAGTGCGACGGGTTTAAAAGGATTTCGTGATTTTACAAATTCAAATGCACCGGATTTTCTATTCGTAGATCATTTCTCCATACAGGCTTTACGTGATTTGATTGAAACTGAAGGTCCAGAAACAATAGCTGCTTTCATCACCGAGCCAGTACAAGGTGCAGGGGGGGTGCATGTTGCACCGGATAATTATTTCAAAGAAATTCGTGAAATTTGCAATGAGTACGGTATTTTGATGATAACTGATGAAGTTATCACAGGATTTGGTAGGACGGGTAAGTTCTTTGCGATGGAACATTTTAATGTGGTACCGGATATGATGTGCTTTGCAAAAGGTGTTACTAGTGGATATGCACAATTAGGTGGTGTAATGATTTCAGAGAAAATACACCAAGAATTTTCTGAGTTATCAGAAGGAACTATATTGCATGGATACACTTATAGTGGTCATCCAATGGCCTGTGCAGTTGGGTTGAAAAACATTGAAATTATAGAGAAAGATAATTTAGTAGCAAATGCAGAAATTCGTGGTCAAGAGCTATTAGCAGGGTTAAAAGTATTACAAGCGAAGTATCCATTTATTGTAGATGCAAGAGGTTTAGGTTTAATGGCAGGTATAGAAATCTCTTATGAAGGAAAACTCCTCGCTCCGCAAATAGTGACAGAGGCAGCAAAGTTGGGATTAATATGTCGCTCTGTTGTACTAGATGCTCAAGATATTGTTGTATTTTCACCACCATTATCAATAAGCCAAAAAGAGTTAAGAGATTTATTAGATATTCTAGAAAAAGCGATTCAAGAAGTAGAGAATCAGGTATTGGCAAATAAGTTGTAATACGAAAGGTGAGGTAATTATAATGAGGAAAAATTTATTTATCAATGGGGATTGGGTGGAAGCAGCAGAGTATACAGAATTATGCTCTCCATATAGTAGCGAGATCATTGCAGAAATACCGAAGGCAAATGTCGAGGAAGTAGAAGCAGCTTTAGTAGCTGCCGATGCTGCACGTAAAACGATGGCGAATATGCCTTTGTATAAGCGTGCGATTATTCTTGAAAAATTAGCTTCTTTATTAGAAGCACGTGCTGAAGAAGCAGCAGAGCTAATAGCACTAGAAGCAGCCAAGCCTATTTCAACCGCCAAAGCTGAAGTTCAGCGTACAATTCAAACGTATAAATTTGCTGCTGAAGAAGCAAAGCGAATACACGGAGAAACAATTCCTGTGGATGCTGCCCCCGGTGGAGACGGGCGCATTGCCTATACGGTTCGTGAACCATTAGGCATCGTGGCAGCTATTACACCTTTTAATTTCCCAATGAATCTAGTAGCTCATAAAGTAGGGCCAGCAATAGCATCAGGTAACACGGTTGTATTAAAACCTGCAAGTCAAACACCATTAACTTCCTATTTTATTGGTGAATTATTAGTAGAGGCGGGATTACCGAAGGGTGCGTTAAATATCGTTACTGGTGCAGGTTCTTTAATTGGTAACAAATTAGTCACGGATAATCGCGTGAAAAAGATTTCTTTTACAGGTAGCCCCGCTGTAGGTATTGGCATACGCAATCAAGCAGGTCTTAAGAAAGTAACGCTTGAATTGGGTTCTAATGCGGCTGTTATTATCGATGAAAATGTTAATATTGATAAATTAATTCCACGTGTCGTTTCCGGTGCATTTGCATTCCAAGGGCAGGTATGTATTTCAGTTCAACGAATCTATGTTCACGAAAAAATGTATGATTTGTTTGTAGATAAATTTGTAGCAGCTACAAAAGAGTTGAAACTTGGTGATCCCCTAGATCCTACAACGGATGTTTCAGCCTTAATTAGTCCACAAGATGTAAAACGAACATTAAGTTGGATTGAAGAAGCAAAGGGGCAAGGGGCAATTATTGCAACTGGTGGAGAATCTGAAGGGAATATCTTACAACCTACCGTACTATTAAATGTAAAACCGGAGCAGAAGGTTTCCTGTCAGGAGGTATTCGCACCAATCGTATCTATTATGAAGTTTACATCTATTCAAGAGGCATTTGATCAAGTAAATGACTCCAAATATGGTTTGCAAGCTGGTATTTATACAGATAATATCCATGTTGCTTTACAGGCAACGCAAAAACTCCATGTAGGTGGTGTCATTATAAATGATATTCCTACATTCCGTTTAGATCATCTACCATATGGTGGCGTAAAGGAGAGTGGTATGGGAAGAGAAGGGCTGAAGTATGCAATTGAGGAAATGACAGAAATGAAACTTGTAGTTATAAACCAAAACTAATAAAAAAATAGGTAGGAGGAAATATAATGATAATTGGTGTACCTAAAGAAATAAAAAATAATGAAAATCGAGTAGGAATTACTCCAGCAGGTGTTGTGGCTTACAAAAAAGGTGGTCATGAAGTAATAATTGAATCGAGTGCAGGGCTAGGTAGTGGATTTACAGACCAAGATTATTTAGATGTAGGCGCTCAAATTACTAAATCGACTAAGGAAGCTTGGGATGTTGATATGGTGATTAAAGTGAAGGAGCCGATTCAGGAGGAGTACAAATATTTTAAAGAGAATCTAATTCTCTACACATACCTACATTTAGCTCCAGAGCCAGAATTAACGAAAGCTTTGCTTGAAAGTAAAGTTACTGGAATTGCTTATGAAACAATTCAATTAGATTCAGGTGCCTTACCGTTGTTAACGCCAATGAGTGAAGTTGCAGGCCGAATGTCTGTACAAATTGGTGCACAGTTTTTAGAAAATCCCAAAGGAGGAAAAGGAGTTCTCTTAGGTGGTATTCCTGGTGTTGCACCTGGAAATGTAGTGATTGTAGGTGCTGGGGTTGTCGGGACGAATGCTGCGAAAATGGCAGTAGGATTAGGTGCAAACGTAACAATTTTAGACGTTAATATTACACGCTTAAGTCAAATAGATGATATGTTCCAAGGACGTGTTCGTACACTTGCATCAAATACCTACAATATCGCTGAAGCAGTGAAAACAGCAGATTTGTTAATTGGTGCTGTACTAATTCCAGGTTCACGTGCACCACAATTAGTTTCAAAAGAAATGATTCAAACGATGCAAAAGGGGTCTGTTATAGTGGATGTAGCGGTAGATCAAGGGGGTTCTATTGAAACAATTGATCGAATTACTACTCATAGTAATCCTACTTATGAAGTATACGGTGTTGTCCATTACGCAGTTGCGAATATGCCAGGTGCTTGCGCGCGTACCTCAACAATGGGCTTGTCAAATGTAACTGTTCCATACGGTTTGCAAATAGCTAATAAAGGCTATCGCCAAGCTGCTTTAGATAATCCTGTTTTAGCGAAGGGGATAAACGTAGTAAATGGAAAAATAGTATATAAAGCGGTAGCTGATGCACATGGATTACCATATACGGATCTACAAGTAGAATTAGCAGCAGATTCAACTTCGGCGTTAGCAGTTAAATAGAATAAGAGAAATAATGTTATTTGAAATGAAAGAAGGTGAAAATTGGTAGGGAACGTAATCTACCAAGCTTTCACCTTCTTTTCTATTTTTAAATTTCGACCTATTAATTACATCATTTTTATTAAGGGAAAAGTTAATTTTATCAATGGTCGAATCCATGAAAAAAATAGTTATGGAAACGACCCTTATCCACCAAGAGGCTAATATTAATATCTATTCACCACTCCATGTTGGATAGAAGCGACCTACAGCGCGTAAATGTTGAATGATTGGTGTTAATAAATCGCCGTACAGCTTAGACCATGGACTTCGTAGAGAGCAATTTAGTTTAGATATTGAGACAGAGGAAAAAATTCAACGGGCAGACAAAATTATTTTGGTAAATAAAGGGACGAATAATCCAGACCAACGCTTAAAAGTATTGCTTGAGCATTTTATTTTGACCGGACAAATCCAAAAATTAGTGTTATGTCACACGCATATGGATACATTTAAGGGTAGTGAATTTAAAAAGGAAAGTACACGCCAAAAGCATGTAAAGAAAAATTTACAGCAGGTGGTTACACTGTTAGAAGAGCCCCAGCAACCAGCGATTGAAGCATTAATAGAAAGTGCAAGCTTCTACTTTTCTGGATTAGATATACAGTATGAGGAGAATGTGAAGAATGAGGAGCTAAGCTGTTTAATTGAATTCCTTTCTGAGGAAGCCCATTCTATTCGACTCAATACAGATATCCAGTTTGATGAGAAGAGCTTTATGGATGAATTTATACAACAAGTAGAAAACTATTATGATTTATGGGACAAGGGCTATTTAAACAAGCATTGGGCAACTGTAAAGGCATTGAATCGTCGCTATGCAGTGCTAGATGAGTATGAGTATCAGGGAATGAACCCGTTAAACGATTTCAAAAAAGTATTATATTTAGTATGTTACAATAGCTTCTGTCAGTCTCTTAAAAATAATCATTTAGATACTGAGGAGCGAAATCAAATTCAGCAGCAGTTTAGTCAGTCTTGTGCTAAGGATATTAATAAAAAAGCAAACCAACGCCTAGTAGAATCGAAAAAGCAGCAATGGGTTAGTGCTTTTAATTTAAGTGGGCAAGGTTCTACATTAGATCGTAAAACTGCGTTAAAAAATCTAGCTCAAGAAGTATATCCATCTACTAAGAAGCAAGGGCTTATAAGCGGTGACGATAGTAATGGCGTGCATTTTTACCAGGAGCTTAAAGTGATTGTTGATGTAGCCTTAAAAGAAATTGGTCAACAGCAGCCAGACCTATCGTTAAAAATTCGACCATTTGAAATTCAAGAGGTACACGAAGTTAAATAAAGGTCATAGCTCTGTTATAGGATTAAGTCTTTAACAAAATGGACACGAATGCAGGTATAAAACCTTAACACCATGCTGATCTCCAGTTTTCAGGTGTGTAAATTTATAAAAAGTTTCAAGAGGGAAGGGGAATACTCGATATATATAGGTAGGTAACGGATTAGTATAGTCTAGTTTGGATACTTGTGGGATATTGAAGGGAGAAATAGATTTATGGAGTATGTTAATAAATTTTTAGATAGAATTATTTCTGAAGCTCCTTCGCTTTTGGAATTTAGAATTGGGGAGCAAGAATATAAATTTAGTAAAATTAGACCGAGTTCTTCTGCTGGAGCAATTCTTCGATATGAAGCTAATACTGCATCAGCCTATTATATTAAGTTAGAAATTCGTCATGCATTTAACCCGGATACAAATTTTAATAGGCTAGAAATCCATGCTCCGGGTAAGAGTGCTCAACTTACTTGTTTTCATTTTGGACAATTAGGTTTTGTAACAGGAGAACGTATAATTGATATTTCACAGATTGTTAAATTTTCAGGACAAAATAATTCAGATATTAATAAACAGAAAAAAGAAGCGGTTGTGGAGATATTAGAAAATGAGGGGCTAATAATAAACGAAAAGAATAAAGCACCACGGTGGTATATAGGTACTTACAATAATGAAAATCAAGAATGGCTATATGGAAATAGCACTAGTGAATTGTTATCAAATTTTCTAAAAGTGTCTTTGATTATGGGACATTTTCGTGGAGACAGGAACATTGAATTAAATTTGTAGAAGTCCTTATTAAAATCATAGAATAATAACCCACCAGCACCGCATGTGTTGTTATATATACTCCACGTGGTTTGAACTAGCTGACTAAACCTAAATTAACTATGCTTTCTAACATAGCCTTTGTTAGGACGAAATTTAGGAATCGGTAATTTAATATTCGTTGAAACATAAAAAAACAGACGGTTTAGAAGTGCAATAATCCACTTCTAAACCCTTTTGATTTTACAATTATTTTATGAATGAAGCGGGCTCTTAGAATGCTCTGTTTTACCGTGTATAATATTTGAAACTTATAGGAGGTGACTCAGAGGTGACAATATGAAAAGTCATAGATAGATTTAATAATGGTACAAACCCTCAGGAAAGCTGTTATAACATTTATAGCTATAGTCCCTTTATATAACTCCATAGTGTCACCACCATACTTTTTATTTTCTTTTAACAAAAAACATTACTTACAGAATAACCATTGAAATAAGTACTTTCGCTTATGATTTAGTTTTACAGTACTCGGTCAGTCGAGTTTCTGTACTGATGGATTGTTTGTGGAGGTGCTTTTTTCTCTGTCCAAAAAGAAGGGAATATTGAAATACAGCACTACCTTATCAAACTTTATTTCATGCTCATTATAAAATAGAAAACGAAGATTGATTTTTTCAGTGGATGGCTAAAATAACAATAAAGTGGATGGTTTATTACAATTGAAATAATATTAATATATAATCTTTTCCCAGGAATAACATTGCTAAAAGAAAAAGCTAAAATTTTAAGCATGTTTGAAGGAAATAATGAGGTGTGAATATATGGATTGGAAACCTGATAGAAATGCGAAAAAAGCGATCTATAAACAACTCGCAGAATATATTGAAAAGGGAATTGCAGATGGTACATTTCCACCTGATAAACCATTGCCGTCAGAGAGATATTTAGCGAGTGCTCTAAATTTAAACAGAAGTACTGTTGTTCATGCATATGACGAATTAGAATCGATGGGACTGATTGAAAGAAATAGAGGAAGTGGTACTACCATTAGTAAAGATATATGGGGTATAACCAAAAAGCGGATTCCTAGCTGGAATAGGTATATTGAGGCGGGTTCTTTTTTACCTAGTCAACCTGTAACGCAAAAAATAAGAAAAGAAGCGGTTGAACATAAATTAATAAATTTAGCTTCCGGTGAATTGTCAGAAGAACTTTTTCCAAAAAGATTTTTAAGCGAGATAACGTCAACACGTTCTTTTATTGGAAGCCTAGGATACGATCATCCACAGGGGAATGAAATCTTTAGAACTACCATTGCAAAACACGTAAAAGAATGTCGGGGAATCGAAACTGATCCTTCTTCAATACTGATAACATCAGGAGCACAGCAAGCATTACATTTAATTGTACAATGTTTGTTAAAGCCTGGAGATGCTATAGCGATAGAAGATCCTTCCTACAATTTTAATCTTCCGATATTCAAATCGGTAGGTATACAAATACATTATCTACCTGTCGATAAGGATGGAATAAACCCAGAAGATTTGCAGTCATTATATAAAAAGCATCGAATTAAAATGGTTTTTTTAAATCCATGTTTTCAAAATCCAACAGGCTCCTTATTGAATAAAAAGAAAAAAGAAGCGGTTTTAGATATATCCTCAAAGCTTGGAATTCCAGTAGTAGAAGATGATCCTTATAGTTTAACAGCTTTTTCAGGAGATAAAATCTCTACCCTTAAATCAATGGATAGGAATGGCAATGTATTATACATTAGTTCATTGTCCAAAATTGTTGCCTCAGGATTAAGAATAGGGTGGATTATTGGCCCAACATCGGTGATTGAAAGATTATCCGATGCGAAGCAACAAATCGACTTCGGTCATTCTAGTTATACACAATGGGTAGCGAATGATTTTTTAGAATCAGAAAATTTTCAAATTCATATAAAACGTTTAATGAAGGAATTAGAAAAAAGGAGAGATAAAATTGTAAAAAGCCTTGATACTTATTTAAAAGATCTGGTGGAATATTCTATTCCTCAAGGTGGTATTCATATATGGTGTAAAATACTTAAAAATTATAATGAAACCCAATTGCTTGAAGAATCCATTAAAAGAGGCGTCATTTATGTTCCTGGTTCTACACTGGGATCCGAAGATGGTTTTGTTCGTTTTACTTTCGCAAAGGAAGATGAAGATTCAATAGATGAAGGAATCAAAAGGTTTGCAGAAGCTCTTAATAGTTTATAGACAATTGGATTATGATTAAAAGTGGATTAGATTGGATGGTCAAAAAAGCATCGAATTGGATGGTTATAAAAAATATAAAACCCTTATCATTGAGAGGTAGATGATAAAACATCGATATAGCCTAATTACTAAATATTTTTTTATTATATAGTAATTGCTATTAAAATGATTAAATTATTGAAAGAGTTGATATGATATGACAACGGGTTTGATTATTACGCTAGTGATTGGATCTATTATTAAATTGTTAATGAGCCCTCCCAGTATAGCTGTGGCATGGGGAGTAAGTAAATTTGAACTTCATAAAAAACTTGATTCAAAAGATGTTACGGTAACATTTAATGGAAAGGATTTAGAAGAGGAAGAAAAAAATAGATTTACAGACTATTTTAATAAAGCTTCCTTTTTGAAAAAACACTATATATTTCCGGGCAATGAAAAATTATTTTTACAGCCAGAGACTAATGTTACTCCATTTGTCATCAACGTAAAAAGAGGCAAAAAAGATGTTGATTTCTTTGTTTTTAGTTACGACAATCACGTTGATGTAGTCAAGAAGTACAAGGAGAAGGTTGTTTCATATAGTATTAGTTCTGAATACCTACAAAATTTTACCATTTTAACTACGAATGCAAACCATTAAAAAAGGTTTTCGAAAAATTAGGGATTCGGTCGGGGCTTCGGTCACTAACGTAGAATCCCTTTTTTATTACCCTGAAAATTACGTGAGTATAGTACCGGAATTATCCTCCAATTCAATTGAATGGAGGATTTTTTTATGGGGTTATATTACTACTCATCCCAGCACTCAATACTTGATGAACGACTTTCTTTAAATCGTGGTTTTAGTCGTGTTGTTCTCCAATATGACTTAAAAGCGATTCTGTCAATTCTCGCCTTATTTGCGTAATATGTTTTTCCATGAGTTGTTTGGCTTGATTTGCATCACCAGCTGCGATTGCTAAGAAAATTTCTTTATGTTCATCAATGGTCTCTTGCGTGCGTTCTGGATCTTTCAAGCGTTGTCTTCGGGTAACACGGATTGTGTCTTGCATATGTTCACTAAGGGTTTGAAATAATTGTAAAAATATTGAATTATGTGAAGCGAGAACAATATTAATATGGAAACTTAGGTCAGCTTGAATTCCTAATTCTACATCATTTTTAACTCGATCCATCATTTCTAATGCTTTACCAATTCGTTCTAAATCTTCAGAAGTGGCTCGTCGTGAAGCTAAAAAGGCACATTCAACTTCAAGTGCCTGGCGAAGTTCTAACATTTCATATATTAGTTTTTTTTCAGTTTTTATGATCGTAGATGAAAGTTCTTCTCCTAATGAATGGTATTCTGGTGTTTTGATAAAACTGCCACTGCCTTGTTTAATTTCAATAATTCCTTTGATTTCAAGCTTCCGAAGTGCCTCTCTAACCGATGTTCGACTTACATTAAAACGACTCGCTAATTCTCTTTCTGTCGGGAGTTTTTCTCCGGGCTGTAATTCCCCATTTAAAAAATATTCCCTTATTTGATCAACAATTACTTGATATGCTTTTTTCTTTGGTTGTGGCATTACCTATGTCACTCCCCTCAAATACGTAGTACTATAAATGCTTTAATCATACAGAAATACTTCTTGATTAGCAATTTAATAAAAATAATAATTATTGATATTTTCTGAATATTTAGTACAATAATAAAGGTTGGACCAATTTGAAGAATTCGATAAATTGGTATGACATATATATTTATAGTTCAAACAACTAAAATACCATTAACAAATACTTTGAAAGAATGAGCGTAAAAAGGGGAGAATAAAATGATTACAACAAATGAGGAATTAGTGATTGCTCTACGGAGTGTTCTTACTGAAAGCCAAGTAACGATCAATCAAACGATTTTAGAACAACATAGCAGTGATGAATCGTATCATAGTGCCAGTCTACCGGATATTGTTGTGTTTCCGACAACGACGGAAGAAGTGAGTTTTATTATAAACATAGCAAACCAATACAAAGTACCGATAGTACCATTTGGAAGAGGAACAAGCTTAGAAGGGCATGTTATTCCTTATGACCACGGGATAACGATAGATTTTTCTCTGATGAACAAAATATTAGAAGTTAGGGAGAAGGACTTTCTCGTAAAAGTTCAACCAGGGGTGACGCGTTCTCAGTTGAATAAAGAGTTGAAAAAATACGGATTGTTTTTCTCTGTGGATCCGGGAGCAGATGCAACACTTGGGGGTATGGCAGCAACAAATGCTAGTGGAACAACATCCGTTAAATATGGGGTTATGCGCGATCAAGTTCGAGATTTAGAGGTTGTTCTCTCAGATGGTACGGTAATTCATACGGGGAATTTAGCAGAAAAATCTTCATCTGGTTATCATTTAAACGGTCTATTTGTAGGGTCTGAGGGAACGCTCGGTTGCTTTACTGAATTGACGCTAAGAGTCTATGGGATTCCTGAATATGTTATGGCTGCTCGAGCATCCTTCAAAACAGTCAATGATGCTGTCGAAGCAGTCGTTAGTATTTTACAAGCGGGAATTCCAATTGCAAGAGTTGAACTGGTAGATGAACCTTCAATAAAACAAGTGAACTTGCATAGTAAAACAGCTTATGAGGAACAACCAACCTTATTTTTAGAGTTTCAAGGCAATGAAGCTGGCTTAAAGCAAGACGTTGAATTTATGAAGGAGATTGTAGCAGCGTACAATTGTGAACATATTGATTTTGAGGGCGATAATGCAGCTCGAAATCAACTGTGGGAAGCTCGCCATAATTTAGCTTACGCCTATGTTCATGGACACCCAGGAAAAAAACTAATGGTGACCGATGTTTGTTTACCGATTTCCGAGTTAGCAGGTGCTATTGCCCATGCGAGAGAAGCACTAGATTTATTAGCGCTTACAGGTGGGATTGTTGGCCATGTCGGTGATGGCAATTTCCATGTTCTTTTAATGATTGATATGAATGATTCTAATGAAATAAAAAAAGCTGATGAATTTAATGAGTTGATTGTGATGTATGCACTTGAACGAGGGGGAACTTGTACAGGAGAGCATGGTGTCGGCATTGGTAAACAGAAATACCAAGAGAAAGAACATGGTAAAGCATTGCTTGTGATGGAAAAGATTAAACAAGCGCTCGATCCTGACGGACTCTTAAATCCAAATAAAATCTTAAAAATAAAGAAAGAGGGAGTGGAAATATGAAAATTTTAGAAGCCATTAGTACGATAGCTGGAAAATACTTTGCCGTATGGGTCATCTGTATAGCAGTTATTGCCTTTGTAGCTCCAGATCCATTTTTAATATTTGGGGGATATATAACGATTTTGCTAGGCATTGTTATGTTTGGTATGGGGCTGACGTTAAAAGCGGTTGATTTCAAACTGGTCATAACGAATCCAGTGCCAGTCATCATTGGTGTATGTGCCCAATATATTATCATGCCACTTTCCGCTTTTTTAATTGCGTATATTATGAACTTACCAGCGGAATTAGCTGCAGGGCTAGTCCTTCTTGGCTCTGTTCCAGGGGGTACTGCTTCAAACGTCATGGTGTATCTAGCTAAAGGCAATGTACCATTATCAATCACAATGACATCTTTTTCGACGTTATTAGCTCCAATTGCAACACCATTAATACTACTATTACTTGCAGGTAAATGGATGCCGGTGGATCCAATGGCGATGTTTACTTCAATTATTCAAGTAATCATCTTCCCAATTATACTAGGTATTGTTGTAAGAAGATTTGCTCCACGTGTCGTAGAAAAAAGCATGAATGTCATTCCACTTATCTCAGTAGTTGCTATTATGATCATTGTCTCTGCTGTTGTTGCGGGTAATGTTAATAATATCGCTTCGGCGGGAGCCATTATTTTTGCGGCAGTAGCGCTCCATAATGCATTTGGATTGCTGTTTGGCTATTTAATAGGACGTGTATTAGGACTTGATGAAAGTAATCGAAGAGCTATCTCTATTGAAGTTGGCATGCAAAACTCTGGTCTAGGTGTAGCGTTAGCTACTGCTCATTTTGGTCCCTTAGCTGCCCTACCTAGTGTTCTTGGCGCTGTTTGGCATAATATTTCTGGTCCGATTCTCGCTACTTATTGGTCGAAGAAACAGGAGAACGTAAAGAAACAGCTTAATGAACAGATTCAGGAAGGTAACGGTGGAACTCATATTTAACTTCTTTAAAGCAAATGTCTTTTGTAGCGAAAGTGCAACGTCAGTTACAAATGACATTTGTACCGAAAGCCTAGCGACAAGTACGGTGAGGCTGAGCATTATGCACAGGGAAACTACATGTGGAAGGAAGCGGTGGAGGTTACTCAAACGCATGTAGCTCAAATCATCCTTGCTGCATTTACCCGCTCCGGTTCTCCGCTGGACAGTGGCAGGCTATAAACTAAGCTGGCTGCCAGTTGTTTAAAGCTTCCTAACGCAATAGGGATCTATACATCCGGCACCGTATTTCAGCCTGAACTTTTTCTGGATATGGCTGAAGGCATGAAGAATGACGACATGTTTCCTTTACTGAATCTGGTTTATTTCGGCCTGGTCGGAACGGAAACCGAGGTAGATGGATATACCTATGGGCTAAAAGCCTTTGGCAAGGATGAAATTGAAATCCTGGACAGTCAAGCATCTCCTGCCGAGCTACGTGAGTTTTTGATTACTATTTCCGGATATATTGTAGAAGAGAATGTCACTTTAAGAGATGGAGAAACGATCGGCTTCTCAGCAGAGCAAAAGCTGCCAATTTCCCGTTCCGAGGGAGTTTATGTCGGTGGGGATACTCTCAAAATTAAATACTAGTCTCATGCCAAAAAGGCACCGTAGCAGGTGCCTTTTATGCTGCATAATCAAAAATACTTTGCTTAACTAATAGCGAATTTCCGACCGTAAGTGAGGGAAGTAATACCATCTTTTTCAGCCTTTAAGATGTCAGCTTCATCATATTTTGAAATGCTACTGCCAAATAAAATACCTTTTACATTTGTATAGCCTAATAAACTTTTGGTCGATCCTTTATTCCGCTTGGTTTGTTGTTTTCTTGTTTCGGATGTTGTGCCTATTGAAGTATCTTATTCGCATATGATTAGGACTAGTTCGCTCTTGAAAAATATGATTTATGAAATTGATTCATTTATTAAAATATCTTTATGTTGTTTAGAAAGGTTAACCAACTTAAATTCACCTTTGCGTATATCTCTTTTTATGCTGTTTAGCTCGTTCCAAGCCAAATCATAAAGAGATTTATCAATGATGCCATTCAAATAAGCTTCTTCTAATTCATCAGCATCTTTTTCAATCAACTCTCCCGATGGCAACAAGATAAGATCTAAAAATAGATCATCCATATAAGGAACATTATTTTCTATTGAGTTTTTATAGCAAATATCGATATACCATTGAATTATTTCTCCGTTAGCATCAAACATTGTTGTTACAGAATGATTTTTCTCAAGAGGAAATTGTTGTAACCATATGTAGCCGTTATCAACAATACATAGGTTTTTCTCTCCATAATTCACGAATAAAGGTTCAGTAACTCGGATTGTTTTTAATAATGTTATAAAACCCTTAAATTCACTAGTATCAAGGTATGACTGACTATACTTTCTTTCTATAACTCGTTGCCATTCTGAACGGTTTCCAAACTTTCTCTTTAGCATCCTGATCCTCCAAATTCATTTAAAATAATGAGGATACAATTCTTTATGCCCCCATATCCATTTTTTCATCTCAATGATCATTTCTTCATAGTTAGGTACAGTAAATGAAAAATCTTTTCGTGTGTTAACTTGTGTTTTATCAATGTTTACGAGCTGATATGGACGGATAGTTACTTTATTTTCCTTGAAGTGCTTATTGAATAATTGCAGTAAATCAAACTTTGAAATACTACTATTGTTGACGAGGTGATAGAGGCCTGTTGTCCCTTCGATTGTTGCACGTTCAATTGCTTTTGCTAATGTTAGGGTAGTAACTCCGGTCCATATTGCGCCAGTATAGCCGTCAATAGTATCGTGCTGCTTCATAAACCAATGAAAGAGGCCTATGCCATCCTCTTTCATATCAGGGCCGATAATAGAGTTGCGAAACGTCAGATGTTGAGTGCTTTCAATTTCCCCTAAGCCCTTCGTACGGTCATAAAAGGTTACCCCGTCGCGAAGGCTTTTTTCATGATAGGGAGCGGCTTTTCCTGAAAATACACAATCCGTACTCAAATGAATAAGCTTAGTTTTCCTGTTTTTTAATAAAGATACAATGGCATGAGGCAAATAACTATTGAGATATATGCTCTTCTCACGGTCCGTTTCACAGGCATCATTTAATATACCAATACAATTGACCACAAAATCATAGTCGTGATCTAGTAATAGTGACCTTAAAAAATTTGAATCAGTAATATCTCCCGTTATATTTTTTCCGTATGAAAAGGCTGTTCTTGAATAGGTTGTCACATCATGCCCTTGAGAGCATAAATAGATTGAAATCGTGTGACCAGCCATTCCAGTAGCGCCAAGAACTAAAAATTTCAAGGTTTTCCTCCCATCCAATTATGTAATTCTTCTTGAATGAAAGGGAGCTTCAATAATTTTTCTTTTATTTCTGCCACGGACAGTATTTTCGTATTAGTAGAGTTGTATTCATCGGTTAATGTAATTTTAGGAGAGCCCTCATCAAGATATTTTCCATAATTTAAATCTCGATTATCGGCAGGGATTCTATAAAAATTCCCCATATCAATGGCCTTTGCAGCTTCTTCCTTTGTTAATAACACTTCGTAAATCTTTTCACCATGTCGTGTTCCGATAATTTGTATCTTATTTTGAGCTTGAAAAATTTCGAGTAGGGCCTTGGCTAAATTCTCAATAGAAGCAGCTGGTGATTTTTGCACCATAATGTCCCCGTTATCAGCATGTGAGAAGGCGTATAAAACTAGTTCTACTGCCTCATCAAGACTCATCATAAAGCGTGTCATTTTTGGATCTGTAATCGTTAAAGGCTTGCCAACTTTAATTTGTTCGATAAATAAAGGAATAACAGAGCCTCGGGAAGCCATTACATTCCCATATCGTGTACCGCAAATCAAGGTTTTATCTGGATGAACCATTCTTGACTTTGCAATAAACGTTTTTTCCATCATGGCTTTTGAAATGCCCATCGCATTTACTGGATAGGCAGCTTTATCAGTAGAGAGGCAAATAATTTTTTTAACACTTGCTTGAATAGCAGCCGTTAAAACATTATCAGTACCTAGGATGTTTGTTTTAACTGCTTCCAGTGGGAAAAATTCACAGGAGGGGACTTGCTTGAGAGCGGCAGCGTGAAAAACATAATCGACATCATACATCGCGTTGTGAATGCTTTGAATGTCACGTACATCGCCAATAAAAAATTTAACTTTCGGATTCTGATAGAGCTTACGCATATCATCCTGTTTTTTCTCATCCCTTGAAAAGATGCGAACTTCCTTAATGTCGGTATTCAAAAACTTCTTTAATACCGCATTGCCAAAAGAGCCAGTTCCACCTGTTATCAGTAAAACTTTATCTGTAAACATTGTATTGTCAATTACACCTCCTGCATGGAAATAATGGCGTTATTTTAATCCTCTTCGGTGTAAATCGTATTCAGAATTTTCCCTTGGGAAGTTATACCAGTATGCCAATTCATTTGTGTATTTACTTGTTGGGTTTTTATTCATTAAGGCACAATTAAAATCCCAATCCCCAGCAATATCCTTTCTCATCGTAAATTTTGCATCACCTATTAGACTTCTTCGAATGATTTTAAACTGACCAGGTAAACTGTAACGATTGGATTCATCTTTAATAAATGCATAGCCAGCCTTTGTTAACATGTTGTAATAATAAATGTCAAATTGACCATCTACTTGTGCTAAAACGTTTCGGATGGCGGGTAAATAATAATCATCACTATCGATGATAGCTATATAATCACCCGTAGCTTCTGCAATACATCGATTATAGGCTTCACTAGCACCCAAATTGCTTGGATGAACTAATATTTTTAAGGCATGACATTTTTTTTGATAGTTCTTTAATATGGCTAAAGTATTATCAGTTGAGCCGTCATCGCAAATGATAATTTCATAGGCATATTCTTTAGGGATACTTTCCAGCATGGTCAATATCCACTCTTCACTATTGTAGGCAGGTGATAAAAAGCTAATATTCATGTAAACCCTCGATTCTTTTATAGTTATTAGAAGTGTCCAATAGGCGTAAGCAGGAACATTGATGTTGTTTACTTTGTCGATACAAAGGATTCTTTATTACAATATGCGTTGCAAGAGTTGCTCTGTAGGCAATTGTTTACATTAGTTAGTTCTATAAAAGAGAGGGACACTTTAAACATGAGGTGATTTTGCTAGAGGAGATGTTGTTCATGGTGCTTAAATATACTAATCTTTTCACGTTGCAAAAAGTTGTTGAATATTTGGATGAAAAACCATGCTAAAGTGTATTCTTGCTTGAATATGGGGGAATTCTTTTCTTTATTCCATTATTTCCTATATAATGAAAAATAGATTCATAATTTTAGACGATCATGGGTAGACACAAGGGGAGAATAAGATGGAAATATTTCAAGCAACAATGAATGAACTAGAGGAGCTAACAGTGCTTTTTGATGAATATCGCCAGTTTTATGGGATTGAGTCAGATGTAAGCAGTGCCAAGGCATTTTTACAATTACGAATCGCCTTAAAGGAATCCGTTATTTTTATAGCTGTGGAAAATGGCAAAGCTATTGGAATTGCACAATTGTATCCAACATTTTCTTCCATTGCATTACAGCGAGCATATATTTTAAATGATATTTATGTAACGGAAGATGCTAGAGGCCTAGGGGTGGGCAGGGCATTAATGGAGAAGGTATTTCAATATTGTGAGCAGCAGTATGCTCGTTATGTGACGCTCCAAACAGCAACTGACAATGTTAATGCGCGTAAGCTATATGAAAAGCTAGAAATGACACAGGATCAATATAGTAATTATGTTAAATATTTCGGTTAGAAAAAAATCATCTCGTCCATTACGGATGAAGATGCTTTTTAGTGTGTGTAATCTATAGTGCGCTAATCTAGCCTGTTTCATTAAGTATTTTTTTATTTTTCCTAGCATATTGATTAGGGAAATATAGGGTTATAATTGATTGATAAATTTTTAAAGCGCCCAGTCGGAACGGAAATCAACTCCATGTTATGGTGATGAGCTTCAAATAAAAATAGTTTAAATAAAACACCTAATACTCTTTACTTTAAATAGTATCGAATTAGTTTAAAACACTAACAGGCGTGTTGATTAGGGTGGATAAAAATGGTTAATCAACACACCTGAAACACTAATAAAATAATCCCCTAGATTTTTAATCATCTAGGGGATAAACCTTCACTTTTTTGAAAATTTAAATAGTTCCTTGCTACACTATCTTCAACCGAAAATACTAACCTTTTACTAAGTTTATTTTTTCGGTCCAAAGGGATTTATATCTTATTTTATTTCAAGTGTATATGGTTGAGTACTAGCTTTGCCGTAATATTCACTTACTTCAATATAGTAAGTTCCTTTATCGAGTTCGACTGTACCTACTTCAGCATCTCCAGCTCCGTAAAAATCTAAAGTTTGTACTGTTTTTCCGTTTGCATCAATAATACGGATGACGCCATCTAGTGCTTTTTCTGTTTGAAGAGAGAAGAACACATCGCGTTTGCTGTCGTTTTTAAATTCAAAATAGTCTTTATCGCCAAATGGAACCCCTGCATTTAGATATTGAGTAGCTACCCATTTACCATCTTTTTTCGTAAGTACAGTTGGTTTCGTGGGTACACCGTTAACTAATTTGGAATCTGCATCTTCATCTGCATTTTTATGATCAAACAAAGTTAAAGTATACGGTTGGATTGATACTTGTCCAACATTGCTTCCGTTAAGAACAATAAAATACGCGTGATCCTTTTTGGCTTTAAAAGAAGTATTTACATCTGTTGTTCCTCCAAGGCCTAGTAGTTGTTGAAGGATGTCTTCACTCTGTCCAAATGGAATTTCTGTTGCCATTTCTTCTGGATCAATTTTCTTATTACCATTTGTATCTTCTATAATGGAGCCTGAAAACTTCAAATCATTTTGAAGTTCTTTAGGTAATTGATCTAGCTGTTCTTTTGTATATGGTGCAGAAGAAATAAGAAGGCTCATGACTTCATCTTTGCCTTGTTGTCTAAAATAGTAAAAATCTGTATCATCTTGATAAATGAGATGATCTTTGTAAGTGATATTAGGTCCAATCGTTTTAGCAGTTTTTGGTGTATTGTTTTTTCTATTATACTCTTCTGGAATAGCTGCCATTTTACTTGTTTTAAGTGTATACGGTTCAGCAGAACGGTCACCAAGATTCATTACTTTTACAACATAGGTTTTATCCTTTTTCAATGCAATTGCCTTAGCTTCGTTTTCATCAATTGTTGATCCAAGAAGTAGACTAAGTAACCCCATATCATTAGTTAATGAAGAAACTGGGATTAATTCATTTGTTTTCTCATCGTATTCGAATATATTACCAGCTGGTGATTGGTTGATACCTTTTTGAATCTTGAAACCATAAACGGCATTTTCTTTAGCTGTAAACGTGAAGTAATCTTCATCATCTTCAGTTTGGAAGTATGCTTTTTGATCTTGACCAATATCAAAACGAATTGCTTGTTCCATAATCTGGTCAGCGTTTTCTGGTTGTCCCATTGCATCTGGGTTCATGAATATATTCATGAAATCATTTACTTGATTACGTTTTTTTGTTTTATATTCAGCTAAAGGTAAAAGATCCTTTTGTATGTTGTTTTCTTGCATTTCCCCATTAAATGTAAGGCCGTCTTCATCTTGAGGAAGGGTTACGACTTCACTTTTTAATGTGTAAGGAATGATTGATTCACTAACAGTTTCTTCAGTATTAATACCGCCGCTAAAGAACATATCAAGTAAAAAATTGTTACTGTTTTTATTAGATACGCTTATTACATACTCTTGATCTGGCATAGCATCGACAACCAAGTTTACTCCTTCGCCTTTATCCGTACCATAAGATGTTCGAATTGGATATGCCTCATCTAATCCTTCAGCATCGAATTCCTCTGTTGGTACATTAACTAAGTCTTCTTTTAAATAAAGCTCCATGGATGCAGTAACACCTGGAATCCCAGTTAAATCAAATTTCAGTGTCGTTGGTTCATTTACTGAAAATGTAAAATAATCTTTGTCACCTAGATGATCTTCAGAAAGTAGGGTATAGTTTTTCCCTGCTGTACTGAATGGGAATTTTTCAATATTCTCCATATGCTCCATATCTAGTGAATCAATTGGTAATTTATTAGTTGTTTGAGCTGTGAAGACATAGTTAGAATCGCCCTTTGAGCTATAGTTACCATTATGATCTTTAACTCCAATAAGAAGGGTTCCCTTTTGCTCTGCTTTATATAGGTATCCTTCTTGCTTGCCAACGCGAACATCATTGACGTTAATTGGTTCTACTTCTTTACTGTTACCTTCAGGGTAGAAGTACAAATCAAATGCATAATCATATTTGTTTGCACCGTTTAATGTCAGCTGAGCATATTCATTTTCATCTAAATTAACCTTGTACCATTTCTTTTCGTCCGGTTGGTTGAATGCACCTTTTTCAGTATTTAATGTATCCTTTTTAAGGACTTTAGCGTTTTTCAAGCGCTCTCCTTTTGTTTCTGAATACTGTTTTGGTAAATCTTTTATATTATACTGTAATGCTTTCACAGGATCTACTAGACCATGTCCATATGTAAGATCATACCCCGTCTCACCTAAATCCTTTGCAGTCTGTTCGAGAATAGCTTCTATTTCATAAGGCTTTAAATCTGGGTATTTTGATTTTAATAGGGAAGCCACACCTGCAACAACAGGAGATGCCATCGATGTTCCACTAAATTTTACAAATGATGATCCTTTTTTCTCATCATGAACTGTACTATAAATTTCTTCACCTGGAGCTACTAGGTCAACCGATGGACCATAATTTGAATAGCTTGATAGTTTGTTTCGATCATTCGTAGAACCTACACTAATAACACCTTCGTATGAAGCAGGGAAGGAGTAGTTATCTGTCGATTCATTTCCAGCAGCTGCGACAATGGTAATTCCTTTATCAATGGCTTTCTGAACTGCATCCTCTAACAGTGGAGATGTTCCGTAGCCGCCAAGGCTCATATTAATAACATCAGCGCCTTGCTCAATGGCGTAAAGGATGCCTTGTGCAATGACGAAATCATTGGAACCTTCTTTTCCGTTGAATACATCAATCGGAAGAAGTTTGGCTTTTGGATTAATCCCGTGTCCTCCAATGCCATTATCTTTTGCCGCGCCAATAATTCCTGCTACATGCGTTCCATGATCACCAGGATAAGAAGTATTGGCAGGTGCTGCAGCATTATATGGTGGTAGCACTTGAGATTTTAAATCTGGATGTTTAAAATCCACACCAGAATCGATAACGGCTACTTTTACATCATTGTTGCCCGCTAATTCTAGTGCTTTATCAATTTGAAGTAGGTTTAAATGATACATATCCTGTTTCTTTGGATCTGTTTTTGTGCCAAAGGAATGATACACATAGCTTGGGGATACACTTTTAACCCCTTTTTGTGTAGCATAATATGAAACTGCTTTTTCTAAATTTGTTCCTTTGTTCAGTTGGATAACATCGTAACCTAATGAAGGGATAGAGCGGATCACTTTTGAGCCAATTTTATTATGTACATTCTTATCAAGACCGGAATGTTTGACGATAATCGTATCCTTGCTAATCCATTCTTTTTGATTTTTAAATGTTTGGTCCTTATTGCTAGCTACTTTCACTAAATCTTGGTTCTTTGCTGTTTTTTGTGGAGCTTCAGCAAAGGCAGAAGTAGCAGGAACCATTAGTGCTGCAGATGCTACTAAAGCGATTGATTTCTTATTCCATTTCTTCAATTATATTTCCTCCTTGAATGTCTTATTTTGTGACATCTATACTAATACGAATGGACGATAGAAAAGTTTCGTAATAAAAATATATTTTTCCAAAAGAACCAATCCGTATTTTTCTATTTAATACATGGTAAAAAAGTTGCGTTAGCAGACTAAAAGGGGAGGGAGTTCGAATACCCTCTTTGACCAATAAGTGTCCATAGCTAAAACAGACTTATAGGCTACGGGTGTCCCTTATCTAATCGATTTGTGAGATTGCAGTCAAGGAGAGTGAAAAAGCACGCAACAATAATCCCCAACAGGCTATGTTCCTAAAAATGTTTTAAAGCTGCTCAATAAGTCTTTGTAAATCTTCTTTCGATCGAGGCATTATAATGTTTTTCTCAATTAGTTTTTTGTTTTGTAAGGCAATCGTCATTTCAAAGACCCATGGACGTTCAAGATGGGCTCTTTCAAGCAAATCCTCTTGAAAGAACATTTCAACTGGATCCCCATTATAAATAATTCTCCCAGCTTCCATGACGATTATTTGATCTGCCCATTCATATGCCAAAGCGATATCATGCGTTGCTAGTAAAATTGTTCGTTCACCGTTCTCTAATGTAGCTAAATACTGTAAAACTTGTGCAGCATAATAATTATCTAGCCCAGCTGTCGGTTCATCTAATAGTAATACGGAAGGTTCCATTGCTAGTACTCCTGCCATTGCGACACGTTTTTTCTGTCCAACACTTAAAAAATGTATCGGTTTATCGAGCAATGCTTCAACTTCAGTTTGAGCGACAGCCCATGCAATTTTCTCTTCAATTTTTTCAGTTGTCCAGCCAAGATTCAGAGGCCCAAATGCAATATCCTGCTTAACTGTACCCGAAAAAAGCTGGTTGTCTGCATCCTGAAAAACAATACCAACCTGTTGGCGTAATACTTTTAATGCTTTTCTACTATAATTAAGTTCTTTGTCACAAAAGGCTATACTTCCAGTGGTTGGCTTCAAAATTCCATTTAAATGCTGAAATAACGTTGATTTCCCAGCCCCGTTATGACCAAGTAAAGCGATTTTTTTCCCCTTTGGAATCTGTAGTGTAATATCTGTTAAGGCATGAGTTCCATCTGCATAAGCGTAAGATAAATGTTTTAATTCAAAGAATAAGTCTGTCATCAGAAAAAACCTCCATAAATGATGAGGAATATAAAAATTGCAGCAATACCTAGCCAGTTTTTCATGTTATAGGTAACATCCTCCTGCCAATAGACAGTTTCGCCACCACGTGCTTCCATCGCATTGTTTAATTCACGACTTCGTTGGAACATCTCAGCAAATAAAGCTGTGATCAGCATTGATACTGAGCGAAGCCACTGCATAGGGGAGCTGTAACCTAGTCGAGCCTGCTGGGCAAGATGAATTTTTTGCATACTATCTAAAAAGATAAAAATAAATCGATACGTAAGTTCTACTAGTTCTACAAACAAAGTGGGAAGTCGCCAAAGTCGTAGGACGTGACAAATAGATTGTACCGATGTCGTGAGAATTAAAAAATACAAACAGCTAATGCTGCCAAGGACGATGAAAAAAAGCTGTTGCGCTGTCACTAGGCTCGCACTGCCTACAAAAATTGTCCAACTATTAAGAGAAAATGACCAAATGTGTGCAGGTAGCGTGCTCGTTGATGGCGTTATCGAAATTAAAATAGATACTAAACTTGACAGTAAAAAAAATCCCGGTAGCAATAGTAGTTTTGCATAATATTTAATAGGGATTTTTGCGCTTAAAATGATAAAAGCACTCATTACAATAAATGTAATGAGTGAAATTCGTTCATCTCTCATGATAAGCGACAATAGAAGAAGTCCAAGGGATAACGTCATTTTTTCTAGCGGATGAACAGACGCTAGCTTATTCATATAAGCATACTTATCAATGAGTAACATAGCGTTTAACCTTCTTTATGTTTGCCGCGCATTAAACCGATGAAATAGCCGATAAATCCAGCGCCGATAGCAGCTTGTAGTGCGAATAATAAGCTTTCAATTTCACCACTTGGTGGCTCCCATAAGCTTTCAAACCATGGCTCGTAGTCAGCATTTATTTCACTAATTGCTGCTTCCGCTTCGCCATCAGCACCCTCAAATTCTGCGCCCTTTTGGATAAATAGGGGGATGATTGCTAGTAACACAACAATTGCTAAGAGCAGTAAGTTTTTTTTCATTTTAGTGTGCCTCCTTTGCTGAGAAAACACGTAATGCTTTTAATTCGCTCACATTGTATTTTTTCAAGAAGTTCATAACGATCACTGTTAAAATTCCTTCACTAACAGCAAGAGGAACTTGTGTTAACGCAAAAATGCCAGCAAATTTTGTGAATGACGCCATAAAGCCTCCGACTTCAGATGGGAAGGCAAGGGCTAGCTGTACAGAAGTGACAACATATGTACCTAAGTCACCAAGCATTGCTGCTAAAAAGACAGCTACTGAAAAGGATAGTCCCATTTTTTGTGAGCCCTTAAATACATAGTAAACAATAATAGGACCAACAATTGCCATGGAAAAGGTATTTGCCCCTAATGTTGTAAGACCACCATGTGCTAAAAGTAAAGATTGGAATAATAATACGATTGTTCCGATAACACTCATGGCTAGTGGCCCAAAAAGAACTGTCCCAAGTCCAACTCCTGTCGGATGTGAGCAACTTCCCGTTACAGAAGGGATTTTTAAGGCTGATAGCACAAAGGCAAAGGCACCCGATAGACCTAATATCATTTTTGTCTCAGGATTTTCATCAATGGTTTTACGAATAGAACGTAATCCTAAAATAATAAATGGAATCGATACGACCCACCAAAAAATCGCCCATTCAATCGGCAAAAAGCCCTCCATGATATGCATCGCAAATGCACGATTTGGCACGAATAAAAATGCCAGTAAGAAATAACTAAGCTTCCAACCTGAGAATTTCAAATATCTCTCCTCCTAACATTAAATTTTTCGATTGTAGCGTGCGAAAATAAAAAAAACACTTCTCCAATTGCGGAAAAGTGTATAGCTAAAAAAGCAAATAGAATTCTAATCTGCTAAGCCGCACACCTATCCTCGTAGGTTGAAACGATCACATATTTTTCGGCAGGTCTCCTGGCTTTAGTTCAACGTTTTATAGGCCTTCCCATCCTTTGGACAGTGACATTATCTATAAAACTCTCTAGTACAGTGGCGGGACCGCGCCGGATTTGAACCGGCTTCCCTTTTAAGCGAAATGACGAACACTTCGCACCGAAAAAAGATGAAGTTGTGAGATTTCACGACAAAGTGTAACATGAATTTCCATATATATGCTATACTTTTTATGAAAAAATGTTTAATTGAGTCTCAATGTCGAAAATTCAGATAAATAGAGAACTAATGTCACATTTTTCTAAAAAAATTAATATAAATGTCACAAATTAAGAAAGAAATATTGAAATTTTAAAAAAATAAGCTATGATAGAAACAGTTTTCAATTACATAAATTCATATAAAACGTCCATAAGTGCTTGAATATTTTCAAGATAATAGGGAAATCGGTGAAAATCCGATACAGCCCCCGCTACTGTAATAGCTGATGAAATCGCAAAGGCCACCATTTATAAAAAAAATGGGAAGGTGCGAAAGTAAAAGGAAGCTTAAGTCAGGAAACCTGCTTATGTGATGATGCATGCAAACTTTTCGGAGGGAGAAGTTGAAGCGAGAGCGAGTACCCGTATATTCGTTTTTATTTAGCTTCTACAAAACCTTTACTCTTCCGTCTAGAGTAAAGGTTTTTCTTTTTCCTAAAAGCAAATGAGGGGAGAACAACTATGACAACTTGGAATTTAGAGGGGATGAAAACACATCTTTTTATTTGCAATGGTAGTAGCTGTATGAAAAAAGATGCAGAGGAAATTACACAGGCAATCCGAGATGAAATACAGTTGCTGGCACTTGATAAGGAGATACATACGACAAGGACTCGCTGTAATGGCAGATGTAAGGATGCTTGCGTTGTCATTGGATATCCTCAAGGGAATTGGTACCGTGTGCCGACAACGGAGCATGCGAGGGCACTCGTGCAAGATTTAAATCATGAATCGTTACATAATGAGCATGTCTTTACATTGCGTGAAGGTTCGTTACAGCGGACAGCACAAACAACAGCCATTAAAGGCATTGAAAAGGTGAAAGAGGGGTAACAAAATGGCGCAAAAAGGTAAGATTTTCGTAGTTGGCTTTGGCCCTGGAGATTTTAAACATATTACGACTCGTGCTGTGGAGGCACTACAACAAAGTGATATGATCATTGGTTATAAAACTTATGTTGAACTTATTCAGGATTTAGTTAGCGCAAAGTCGATTATTAGTACTGGTATGACAGAGGAAGTTTCACGTGCACAGGAAGCAGTACGTCAAGCAGAGGCTGGAAGTATCGTATCGGTTATTTCGAGCGGAGATGCAGGCGTTTATGGCATGGCAGGATTAGTGTATGAGGTATTAATCGAGCTAGGTTGGACAGAAGCAACTGGTATCGAGGTTGAAATTGTTCCAGGCATTTCGGCTATTAATTCGTGTGCAAGTTTACTAGGTGCTCCAATAATGCATGACGCCTGTACCATTAGTTTAAGTGACCATTTGACACCTTGGAATTTAATTGCAAAGCGAGTAGAAGCGGCAGCAATGGCGGATTTTGTTATCGCTCTTTATAACCCAAAGAGTGGCCGTCGTACGAGACAGATCGTAGAGGCACAACGAATTTTATTAGAATATCGTTCGCCAGATACGCCGGTAGGACTTGTGAAGAGTGCTTACCGTGATCGCCAGGAAATTACGATGACGACTTTAGCAGAAATGCTGGAACATGATATCGGCATGTTAACAACGGTTATTATCGGGAATTCATCAACGTTCTTCTATGACAATAAAATGATTACGCCGCGTGGTTATCAGCGCAAATATACACTTGGTGAAGAAAAACAACCGTTACGACCACATCAACGACTTAGAGATGAAAATGAACCTTGGGCAATGAATCAAGAAACAGGGAAGGCACGTAATGATTTTGCGACAGATCCCAATGCCAATCGAATTAAGCCCAGTTTAGCCATAACACCAGAACCGAAGCCTAAAAAATCATCACTTGAAATGGCGACAGCAGCTCTAACAATGGTGAATGGAACAAGTGCTATGAAGGTAACACCTAAGCTTGTTCAACAAAAAATCCAATCCATTTTTGAATTAGCTGTTAGTCCAGGGGTAGCCAATAAGTTCTTTACGCCTCAACAAATGATGACGTTAGCGGAGGTCGTTGGTGAGGAAGGAACGATGGAGTATACACCAGACCATCAAATTCATTTGAAAATTCCAACGGCTGAGCCTGAAGAAATTACTGCAAAGCTTCGTGAAGTGGGCTTTTTACTAACACCAATTGGTGACGTGCTATCGTTAAAGGCTTGTGACTTCTGTTACGGAGAAAAGGCCGATTCGATTCCTTATGCGGAAGAGATTCAAGAAAAGCTTGGAGGTATGTCGTTACCGAAAACATTAAATATTGGCTTTAATGGCTGTGGTATGGCATGTTATCGAGCCGTATTTGATGATATTGGTATTGTTTATCGCAAAAGTAAATTTGATGTTTTTATTGGTGCTAAGCCGGTTGGCCGTACTGCACATGCTGCCCAGCCTGTTGTTGAGGGCCTAGAGCCTGAACAGCTTATACCGCTTATCACAGACATTATCGAAGAGTATAAAGCAAATGCACATCCAAATGAACGTTTGTTTAAATACTTTAAGCGTGTGAAAAAGATCCTACATTTTACGTATCAGGATATGTCTTCAAAAATAAAAGTAGAGCCAGCTCCGTGCGGCGACTAGTGAGGAGTAATGAGATGAAAGCAATTTTATTTGTCGGCCATGGGAGCCGTTTAGCAGCAGGAAATGATGAGGTACGCACGTTTATCGAGCAAATGACACCTCGTATTGATGAAAGCTTTTTAGTGGAAACATGTTTCTTAGAGTTTGCATCTCCAAATATTGAAGAAGGTATTACGAACTGTGTGAAGAAGGGTGCTACAGAGGTACATGTTATTCCGATTATTCTTCTTCATGCTGGACATTCAAAACTTCATATTCCAGCAGAAATCGAACATGCGCGTGAGCATTATCCAAATATTACGTTCACATATGGCCAAACAATCGGTATCCATGACGAAATATTTGCTATTTTAGAAGACCGTTTAGCAGAAATTGGCTTTAATGCTGAGGAAGAACATAAGGATACTGCCATTTTATTAATTGCACGAGGCGGTAGTGACCCAGCTGCAAATGGTGATTTTTATAAAATTACACGTTTATTATGGGAAAAACTCCCGGTTCAGTATGTAGAAAGCGCCTTTATGGGTGTCACAGATCCTCGTGTTGAAGAAGGAATTGAGCGCTGTGTGAAGCTGGGTGCTAAAAAAATCATTATGCTACCGTATTTCTTATTCACAGGTATCCTAATGGAACGTATGAACGGCATGTGTAAGCAATTTAACGAAAAATATGCTGACTGTGATATTCAAATTGCCAACTATTTTGGCTATCATGAGCGTTTGCAAAATGTGTTATTAGAGCGAATTGAGCAAGCTGTGAATGGTACATCAACAGGTATGCAAGATTTAGAAAATTATCGTGCTTATGCGGCGGTGCATGGACATGCGCATCATCATCACCATCATGACCACGATCATGGACATGATCACCACCATGAAGAGGAGCCAGTGAAATGATTTTCATGTTAGCAGGGACGAGTGATGCAAGGAATCTAGCACTTGAATTACAGTCAGCAGGTTACGCTGTGACAGCTACGGTCGTTACTGAATCAGCCGCTTCAAGCCTTGCAGAAGTAGGCCTCCCTCATTTAATTGGTCGATTAACGGCTGAGGAAATGGCGACGATTATCACAGAGCGAGGGTATCGTTTAGTTGTAGATGCCTCTCATCCATTTGCTGAAGAAGCTTCAAAAAATGCTATGGCTGCTGCTGAGCAAGCAAATGTTCCGTATATTCGCTATGAACGTGCCCATGAGCATTATGCACACCCACTAATTACGATTGTGAAAGATTATGAGGAGGCTGCCCATTTAGCAGCGGAAAAACGCGGCGTCATTATGCTAACGACGGGCAGTAAAACGCTAGCAACATTTACAAAGGTGTTACATGGTTTAGAACATACACGAGTAATTGCGCGTATGCTTCCTCGACTCGATAATATGGAAAAATGCGAAGCACTTGGTGTGGCACAAAGAGATATTGTTGCCATACAAGGCCCTTTTTCAAAGGAATTAAACGAAGCCCTCTTTCGTCAATATGGTGTGACATTGATGATTACGAAAGAAAGCGGCAAGGTTGGCTCGGTGGATGAAAAGCTAGAGGCTGCTCTTGTATGTGGCATTGAAACAATTTTAATCGCAAGACCAAATATAAAATACGGACAGCAATATTCTACATTTGAAGATGTACTACAAGCTGTACAAAACACACTTTAGGAGGCAATCCAGATGGACTTTAAAACAGATTTCAAACCATTAACAGTAGACCCAGATAAAATTTACGATTACAGTTTCTCCATTATTGCAGAAGAAATGGGCGAGCATAATTTCTCAGAAGACGAGTGGAAAGTAGTACGTCGTATCATCCATGCTTCTGCTGATTTTGAGCTTGGACGTAGCGTTATTATTACACCAGGAGCGCTTGAGGCAGGTATTAAATCAATTCTTGCTGGTCGCCATGTCATTGCAGATGTGCAAATGATCGAAAGTGGTTCAGGGAAAAAACGTTTCCAAAAGCATGGCGGCGATTTGCACTGCTATATTGCAGATGAAGACGTATCGATTGAAGCCAAAAAACAAAACACAACGCGCGCGATTATTTCTATGCAAAAGGCTACTAAATTACATGAAGGTGGTATTTATGCAATTGGGAATGCACCAACAGCATTGCTTGAATTAATTCGTTTAATTAAAGAAGGCTTAGCGAAACCGGATTTAATTATCGGTATGCCAGTTGGCTTCGTGTCAGCTGCTGAGTCGAAGGAAGAGCTACTAAAACTAGAAGGTATTCCGTATATTACAAATGTTGGTCGTAAAGGCGGTAGTACAGTGACGGTTGCCGCATTGAATGCTGTCTCACTTTTAGCGGATGAACAGGCGAAAAAATAATGGAGCGGAAGCCTAAAAAGGATCCCAAAGACATGCGTCACGGTTATACAACTGGATCCTGTGCGACTGCAGTAACGAAGGCCGCATTACTTGCCTTAATAACAAATGAAGAGCAAGAAACAAGTACCATTCATTTGCCGATTGGGCGAGATGCGACCTTTACGATAGAAAAATGTACATTTCAGCATGATGCTGTTAGCTGTGAAACGATTAAAGATGCTGGTGATGACCCGGACGCAACACATAAAGCACTCATTGTTGGCACAGTAAGCTGGTCGGATATACCAGGCATTCATCTGGACGGTGGAATTGGTGTCGGGCGCGTAACAAAGCCCGGCTTACCAGTACCTGTCGGGGAAGCAGCCATCAATCCTGTACCACGGAAGATGATTCATAGTACTGTACAAGGCGTACTTGACGAATTTCAAATTAAACGAGGCGTTAACGTAGTTATTTCAGTCCCTAAAGGTGAGGAAATGGCTAAAAAAACGTTAAATGGGCGACTTGGTATTATTGGAGGCATCTCCATTTTAGGCACAAGGGGAACCGTCGTGCCTTTTTCGAGTTCCGCGTATATGGCCAGTATCGTCCAAGCGATTAGTGTTGCAAAAGAGGCTGGTTGTGAGCATTTAGTTGTCACTACAGGTGGACGCAGTGAAAAGTATGCAATGGCACAATACCCTGATTTGCCAGAGGAAGCGTTCGTTGAGATGGGCGATTTTGTTGGCTTTACATTAAAGCATTGTAAGCGACTCGGTATGAAGAAAGTATCGCTTGTTGGGATGATGGGGAAATTCTCGAAGGTGGCACAAGGTGTCATGATGGTGCACTCCAAAAGTGCTCCTATTGATTTTAACTTTTTAGCTCAATTAGCAGTGGATATAGGTGCAAATGAAGAAACCGTTACAAACGTACGAGAGGCAAACACTGCTTCGCAAGTCGGAGAAATTATGGCAGAAAAGGGCTATGATGCATTCTTCAACCACTTATGCGAAGCTTGCTGTTATTCATCATTACATCACATTAAGGGCGGTTTAACGCTTTCCACATCGATCTATTCGATGCAGGGACAATTATTAGGAAGGGCTGATGACATTGCATCGATCAATGAAATTGATTGGGATCGGGGATAATGGACAAGAAAGCTTGCTACGACAATATGTACAGTGGATTGAAGACTGTGAGGTGCTTGTTGGCGGGGAGCGTGTCCTAGAATTTTTCCCGAATTTTACTGGAGAGAAAATTTTGATTAAAGGTGGTCTTTCAGCGCTGGTTGAAAGATTATCTACAGAAACAAGAAATACAGTTATTTTTGCGTCAGGTGATCCATTATTTTATGGAATCGGTGGTTATTTAGCGAAAAAGCTAGATATTGAAATTTACCCATATATGAGCTCAGTACAGCTTGCTTTTTCAAAGATGGGGGAAAGTTGGCAAGATGCCTATGTAACAAGCATTCATGGGCGCTCTATGAAAGGCTTAGCACAACGTATTGATGGTCAAAAGAAAGTGGCACTGCTAACAGATGCAGAAAATAACCCAAACGCGCTGGCACGTTATTTAAAGCATTTTGGCATGACAGAATACCGTGCATTTGTGGCAGAAAATTTACAAGGTACAAATGAAAAATTTGGCTGGTATTCGCTTAATGAATTAGAAATGGCTGATTTTTCTCCATTAAATGTTGTCATTTTACAGCAAACTTCAGTGCCGAAACGTTATGCACTCGGTATTGATGATGAAGAATTCTCACAGCGCAAGCCAGATAAAGGGCTTATTACGAAAAAAGAAATTCGCGTCTTAAGTTTACAAGCGATGCAGCTACAACAGGATAGCATCATTTGGGACGTTGGTACATGCACAGGGTCGATGGCGATTGAAGCTGGCAAGCTTGCGCCAGAAGGTCAAATATTTGCAGTGGAGAAAAACGCTCCTGATTTAGAAAATTGCCTGCAAAACCAACAAAAGTTCCGTGTAGATATTACAGCTATTCATAGTAAAGCGCCAGCAGGACTTGAAAACTTCCCTGATCCGGACGCGATTTTTATCGGCGGCACAGGAGGAGAAATGGTGGAGCTATTACAATTATGCTGTACACGCTTAAAGCCAAATGGTCGTATTGTATTGAATGCTGCAACCATTGAAAATTTATATAAGGCTGTCGAAGCGTTTAAGTCTTGTGGCTTTGCTGTAGACATATTGCAGGCACAGCTTGCGCGCAGTAAACCAATATTAGATATGACACGTTTTGTCCCATTAAATCCGATTTACATTATTTCTGCATATCGAAAGGAAGAAAATCATGAGTAATCTAGGTATATTATATGGCTTGGGCGTAGGTCCTGGCGATCCAGAGTTAATTACAGTTAAGGCTTTCCGCGTCATTCAGGAATCGCCCGTTATTGCCTATCCGAAAAAACTAAAAGGTAGTAAAAGCTATGCCCATCGTATTGTAGATGTCTATATTAACCCAGAAGAAAAGGATATGCTTGGACTAGTATTTCCTATGACAAAAGATGAGGCTGTATTAGAACGCGAATGGACGAAATCAGTGGAACTTGTCTATGGAAAATTAAAAGAAGGTAAGGATGTCGCATTCGTTACAGAAGGTGACCCATTATTATATAGTACGTTCATCCATATGATGAAGCTTATGCAAGAAATGCATCCTGATGTTGAAATTCAAACAGTTCCTGGAATTTCTTCGTTCAATGGTTCTGCATCACGACTTGGGATCGCGCTAGCAGATGGTGATGACCGTGTTGCCATTGTCCCCGCCCATGATGACTATGATGCCATGCGTGAAGCGATTGAAAGTCACGATGCAGTGGTGTTCATAAAAGTAGCCAAGGTTATTGATTTAATGCTTGAGGTGCTACGTGATTTAGATTTACTGGATAAGGCATCAGTCGTAACAAAGGTAACGTCTGACGAGGAAATTATTTGGGATGTGCGCGAGCTAGACGGAGTCGATTTAGAATATTTAACATTAATGGTGGTGCGTAAATAATGAAGAAAATATATATTGTCGGCGCTGGTCCTGGTGATCCAGATTTAATTACAGTAAAAGGCTTACATATGCTACAAACAGCAGACGTTGTGATGTATACAGATTCTTTAGTAAGTGAGGACCTGATTGCAAAGGCAAGGCCAGATGCAGAGGTCATTCGTACAGCAGGTATGCACTTAGAGGAAATGGTAGCGGTCATGGTAGATCGTGTTAATGCGGGTAAAGTAGTGGCTCGTATGCATACAGGTGACCCTGCGATGTATGGAGCAATCATGGAGCAGGTGGCCCTATTAAAAAAAGAAGGCATTGGCTATGAGGTTATTCCTGGTGTTAGCTCTGTCTTCGCTTCGGCAGCGGCAATCGGGGCAGAATTAACAATTCCTGACTTAACACAAACACTTATTTTAACGCGTGCCGAAGGACGTACACCTGTGCCAGAGTTTGAAAAACTACGCGATTTAGCAAGTCACCATTGTACAATTGCCTTATTCCTGAGCGCAACGCTAACGAAGAAAATAGTAAAAGAATTGCAGAGTGCTGGATGGGCTGATGATACACCAGTAGCTGTTATTCAACGTGCTTCTTGGCCAGATCAAAAAATCGTGCGTACAACATTAATAGAGTTGGATGAAGCAATGCGTGTCAACGGTATTCGTAAGCATGCGATGATTTTAGCTGGCTGGGCATTAGATCCGACTATTCATGATAAGGATCAATATCGTTCGAAATTATATGATGCTTCCTTTACACATGGCTTTAGAAAAGGTGTGAAGACAAGTGATTGAGTTACAAGAGGGTTTATTACCAGAAGTTGATCAACGAAATCCTTATGCAGTTGTAGCCATCACAAAACACGGTGTTCAAATCGGACGTCGCTTGCAGCATACTTTTGCTGCGAGCGACTTATATTACATGAGTAAATTTGAGCAGGGCGATGAAGCAGAAAAGCATATTCAAATGTTTACAGGTACTGTGCGGTTACTGCTGCCTACTCTTTTTAAGCAATATAAAGGCCTAATTTTAATCATCTCACTCGGAGCAGTTGTCCGCATGATAGCACCGATTTTAAAGGATAAAAAGACAGATCCAGGCGTTGTTGTTATTGACGACCGTGGTGAAAACGTTATTAGCGTGTTATCGGGACATTTAGGTGGCGCCAATGAGCTAACACATGAAGTAGCTGCAGCGCTTGGGGCAAATCCAATTATTACAACAGCCTCAGATGTGCAAAAGACTATTCCGGTTGATTTATTTGGTGCACGTTTTGGCTGGGTATGGGATAGTGCCGATAAACTGACACCTGTAAGTGCCTCAGTTGTCAACGAGGAGCATGTTGCAATCGTTCAGGAAACGGGGGAACGTGACTGGTGGATGCGTGACACAGCGATGCCAGAACAAATTAAAATTTACTCGACAACATATGCTGCGATAGAAGCGAAACCACATGCGACATTGCTGATTACTGACCGCATCATTGACCCCGAAGAAGAAGTGCTTCTTGAAAATGGTGTCATTTATCGACCAAAATCGGTCGTGCTTGGCATGGGCTGTAATCGTGGGACATCTGTGGAAGAAATTGAGCAAGTCATTGATGAAACCCTTGCGGAGCTAAAGCTTTCGAAAAAAAGTGTTAAAGCGCTATGCACGATTGATTTAAAGAAGGACGAGCAATGCTTCCTAGAAATAACAAAGAAATACGATTGGGAATTTGTAACATATTCACCGGAGGAATTAAATGAAATTGATTTCCCATCACCTTCGGAAACCGTTTTTAAATATACAGGAGCATACGGAGTGAGTGAGCCTGCAGCAATGCGTTATGCGCAGGTGGAGTCACTTGTGCTAGAAAAGAAAAAATCGGGCAATGCTACTATCTCTGTTGCTAGATTAACATTTTAAGGAGGAAGCCTATGCAAACGAATCGTTTTGTACTTGCTGGTACTGGTAGTGGAGTTGGTAAAACAACCTTTACAATTGGACTCATGAAAGCATTACAAGAAAAGGGCAAAATTGTGCAGGGCTTTAAATGTGGTCCCGATTATATTGACCCTACTTATCATACTGCTGTTACAGGAAGGGTCTCACGCAATATCGATAGCTGGATGTTTTCACATGAAGCAGTGCGTGATATTGTTGCGCGCGCAAGTAAAGATGCTGATGTTTCCATTATTGAAGGAGTTATGGGTTTTTATGATGGCAAAAGTCCGCTATCGGATGCTGGCTCTGCAGCAGACATTAGTGTTGTCACAGAGAGCCCTGTTATTTTAATTGTCAATTGTGCAAGTATGGCACGAAGTGTAGCAGCAGTTGTGAAAGGCTTTCAATTGTTGTCGGATCAACCGAATATCGTTGGTGTCATTGCCAACCAAGTTGGTAGTGTCGGTCACTATGAGATTGCGAAGGCTGCAATTGAGCAGGAATGTGGTATTCCTGTTATCGGATATTTGAAGCGTGAGGAAGGGATTGATATTCCAAGTCGTCATTTAGGATTAGTGCCTGCAATCGAACGCGGAGAACTCGATACATTTTTTGATAAGCTAGGCTCTTTAATGGCAGAGACGATTGATTTAGATCAATTGCTTGCATTAACAAAGGCTCCCGTTCTACAAGAATCCGGGCAACTATTTGAGGAACAACCATCGGAAAATATTTGCATTGCCGTAGCTAAGGATGCCGCGTTTAACTTCTATTATGAAGAAAATTTGGCGTTGCTACGTGCAAAAGGAGCAGAGCTGCAATTTTTCTCACCACTTGCGAATGAGCCTGTTCCCGCAGAAGCAGACGGTTTGTATATAGGTGGGGGCTTCCCAGAGGAATTTGCTGATATATTAGCGAAAAATTCCGATGTGAAAAAATCTATTCGTGAAGCAATCGCCAAAGGTTTACCGACATTAGCTGAGTGTGGAGGCTTCATGTATTTGACAGAGGCTATTACGAATAGTAATGGTGACTGTTATGACATGGTAGGTGTTATTCCAGGAGAAGTAGCGATGCAAACAAAGCTAGCGGCTCTCGGCTACCGTGAAATTTTTGGCACACCCAATAATTTTTTAATTGGTACAGATGAAGAAGCAAAGGGACATGAATTCCACTATTCAAAATATAGCGGCACACACAATACGCCGGCCTATGAAACGAAGGGGCGCTTTGGTAATAAACAAGAGGGCTATCAAGCAGGAAATTTAGTAGCAGGCTATACACATTTTCATTTTGTATCTAACCCAAAGCTTGTTGACAACTGGTTAACAGCTTGTAAGAAGGTGAAAAATCATGACTAATTATTTTCCTATTCATATCAATATTGAATATAAAACGGTAGTAATTGTTGGTGGGGGGCACGTTGCAACACAGAAGGTAGCATCACTGCTTCCAGCTAAAGCAAATATTGTCGTTGTAAGCCCAACTCTAGATGACTCATTGGTGCCACTTGCGGAATCCGGGCAAATTACGTGGCATGAAAAAGAATTTGAACCGCGTGACTTAGATGATGCATCACTCATTATTGCGGCAACAAATGATACGTCAGTAAATGAGGCTGTACAAGAAGCAGCCCAGCATTGGCAGCTCATCAATCGCACTGATGCGCAGGCTGAGAGCGACTTTATTACGCCAGCGACAGTGCGCCGTGGTCCATTAGTGTTAACTGTATCAACGTCAGGTGCCAGTCCAGCACTAGCGCGTAAAATCAAAGCGGACCTCGAAGAGCAATTTGATGCCGTTTATGATGACTATGTATGCTTCCTACAGCAAGCGCGGTTAATGATTGCTGCTAAGTTTGAGAAAGGTCCGCAAAGACGTGCGGCATTACAATCATTACTTGAACCGAGCTTACTAGAATGGACACGTAATGGAGAGATTGATAGACGTGAAGCATTTTTACAACAAATACTGATGGGAGAAGCGCGATGAAAGACGGAATAGTGTATTTAGTTGGAGCTGGACCAGGAGATCCAAAGCTCATTACAGTGTACGGGCTCGAATGTATTCAAAAGGCTGATGTCATTGCATACGACCGTCTTGTGAACCCGAAATTATTAGAGTTTGCGAAAAAAGATGCTGAGCTTGTGTACTGTGGTAAATTACCTGGTAAGCATCACTTAATTCAAGATGAGATTCATTCATTACTTGTCGAAAAAGCGCAGGAAGGCAAGATTGTCACACGTTTAAAGGGTGGCGATCCATTCGTTTTTGGTCGCGGTGCAGAGGAAGCGGAAATCTTAAAAAATCATGGTATTGCTTATGAAATTGTACCTGGTATTACTGCAGGAATTGCTGCCCCAGCATATGCCGGCATCCCTGTAACACACCGTGATTTTGCGACAAGCTTTGCCCTTGTAACAGGGCACGGTCGTGAGGAAAAAGGACAGGACTTTTTAAATTGGCCTGCCCTTGCAACAGGTATTGATACAGTTGCCTTTTATATGAGTGTTGGCAATATTGCTTATATTTCAAAAAAGCTCATCGAAAATGGGCGCAAGGCAACTACTCCAGTTGCCGTTATTGAGTGGGGAACAACAGATCAACAGCGTACTATTACAGGACAGCTTGATGAAATAGCTAGCATTATTGAACGAGAAGGCTACCATAACCCTTCCATGATTGTCGTTGGCGAAGTCGTCAATGTGCGCGAGAAAATTCAATGGTTTGAAGAGCAAGGAATGGCCTTTACATAAAGGAATAAAACTTGTTTTCGCATAAGGAGGAAATACATCATGACAGTAATCGAGGCTTTAAAAAATCGTCGTGCGATTCGCAATTACACGACACAGCCTGTTGAAAAAGAGAAAATCGAGCAAATTTTACAAGCTGCCACTTATGCTCCAAATGACCGTATGCGTGAGCCTTGGCATTTTTATGTTATTCAAGACGATGCGATGAAACGCTATGAGGAAATGGCAAGTACTTATTTACAGGAGCGATTCCCAACAAAGCCAAATTTAGTAGAAAGCTCATTAAAGGTTGTGCAAACAACACCTGTTGCCATTGTTGTAACGGCAGATATTGTGGAAGACGATACTGATGCGACAGCAGATAATGTCTTTGCTGTAAGCAGTGCCATTATGTCCATGTGGCTTGCCGCAGAGGAGCTAGGGCTTGGCTTTGTATGGCGTACACGCGGTGTAGGACTTGTTCATGATCCACGTATGCATGCATTCATTGGCGCAAGTGAATCACAAAAGGTAGTAGGAACAATCTTTATTGGCTATCCAGAAGAGCAGGAGCTTAAAGACAAGAAACGTACCCCATTTGAAGAAAAAACAACATGGCTTTAAGGGAGGCTTAAAAAATGGCTAGAAAAGGCTTATTTTTAGTATATACAGGTGAAGGGAAGGGCAAAACAACAGCTTCTCTTGGTGTCACATTACGCGCAGTTGGTCGTGGCCTCAATGTCCGTTATATGCAGTTCATTAAATCACCAGAGCGTACATACGGAGAGCAAATTGCTCTTCGTAAACTTGGCGTAGAAATGGAGCAAATGGGAATCGGCTTTACATGGACAAAAACGCCTGAGGAGCATCGTGCTGCTTTAGCAAAGGCATGGAAGAAAACAAAGGCCGCCCTGCAAGACGACAGTATTGATGTACTCGTATTAGATGAGCTCAACAATGCGCTTGCTATCACAAAATTCCCGATTGATGATGTACTCCCATTAGCTGAAGTCATTGAAGCCATTCAACAGCGTCCATCTACAATGCATCTAGTTGTAACAGGGCGTAGCGCAAATCCAGCGCTCGTAGCTATGGCAGATTTAGTATCATCAATCGATGCGACAAAGCATTATTATGACGAAGGAATTCCAGCTGTCAAAGGTCTAGAATTCTAAGCAATAAAGGATAAGAGGGATATTCGCGGAGCCGGGCAGAATACCCGCGCTTTGGGGGGAAATACCCGCGGAGCCGGGCAGAATACCCGCGCTTCGGGGGGAAATACCCGCGGAACCGGGCAGAATACCCGCGCTTTTGGGGGAAATACCCGCGGAACGGAGCATAATACCCGCGCTTTGGCAAGAAATACCCGCGGAACGGATCAGAACACCCGCGCTTCAACTATAAATACGGAGGAAAAAGACTATGCCAGCAAAATCTATCATGATTCAAGGAACGGCTTCTGATGTTGGGAAAAGTATGATTTGTACTGCGCTATGCCGTATTTTTTCGGATGATGGGCTAAAGGTAGTACCGTTTAAATCGCAAAATATGGCCCTTAATTCGTTTGTAACTCAAGATGGTGGAGAAATCGGCCGTGCGCAGGGTGTACAAGCAGAGGCTGCACGTGTTGTCGCAACTACGGATATGAATCCTATATTGCTAAAACCGAAGCAGGATATGGTATCTGAAGTGATTGTTCATGGCAAGCATTTTTTAAATATGGATGCCAAAAGCTATCGCAATAAATTCGTACAAGAAGCGATGCCAATCGTAGAAAAGTCGGTACGAACTTTACAAAATACATATGATGTTATTGTACTTGAAGGAGCGGGAAGCCCTGCAGAAATTAATTTAAAGGACCGTGATATAGCAAATATGCGCATGGCTCATTTAGCAGATGCAGCTGTTGTGTTAGTTGCTGATATCGATCGGGGTGGAGTATTTGCATCGATTGTTGGAACACTCGCATTGCTTGACGATGTAGAGCGTGCACGTGTAAAAGGGTTGATCATCAATAAATTCAGAGGGATGCGTGAATTACTCGATGATGGTATTGAGTGGGTAGAGCGTGAAACTGGTATTCCTGTACTTGGTGTTGTGCCGTATGTAGATGTCAATATTGAGGCTGAGGATTCGCTAGCACTATCTTCATTGCGCTTTAAAAAACCAAAGCCTGGGGAATTCTCAGTCGATGTAGCTATGATTCGTTTACCGCGCATTTCCAACTTTACGGATGTTGATCCATTTTTCGATGAGCCAGAGGTTGGTGTACGGTTAATTGGCGATGTCAATGAGCTTGGTACGCCTGACTTACTGATACTACCTGGAACAAAAAGTACAATGGATGATTTAGTGTGGTTAAAGACACAAGGCTTCGATCAAGCCATACCTAATTTACGCCAACAAGGGACCAAAATTATTGGAATTTGTGGTGGCTTCCAAATGCTTGGCGAAACGTTACTAGACCCAGATGCAGTAGAAGGAAATGGAGATTCAGCGCAAGGTCTAGGGTTATTGCCAATGGAAACTATTTTCGTTGGTGATAAAAAAACGGTTCAAATGACAGGAACAAGAGGACAAGATACGTTTACTGGCTATGAGATTCATCTTGGACGTACAAAAATTTTGCGTGACGAAGTCTCACCATTTTTACAACTTGCAGATGGGCGGGAAGATGGGGCAGTAAGTGCTGACGAACAAGTTATCGGAACATATTTCCATGGTTTATTCCATAATCGCGCCTTTACACGACAGCTTGTCAATGACATACGCCTGAAAAAAGGGCTGACTACTTTACCAAGTGATGTAAAAAGTGACGCAGAACGTAGAGAGGACGCTTACAATATGCTGGCAAAGCATGTGCGCGCTAATCTCGATATGAAAAAAGTATACGAAATTATGAATATAGAGGTACCCGTATGACAAGAAAAGGACCGTTAGCTATTAATTATGAGGCATTGTGGCAGGAAGGTATGAAGGACTGGCATGGCCAAATGCCTGAAAGAATGGTCAATGATCAATTAGAGGAGCAGTTTTGGGCGCAGTCTATTGCACGTAAAAAGACAGGGCAAACAGATCCTTACGCTACAAGAATTTTTCAAGAAATAAAAAAAAGTATTCAACCAGAGCACTCGGTATTGGAAATTGGTCCAGGCTGGGGCAATTATACGTTTCCACTAGCTGATCATGTACGAAAGCTAACTTGTGTAGATAGCTCAGATAGCATCCTTCGCTACCTACAAAATTGTATGCACGATAAGCAACATGTGTCTTATATTCATGCAAAATGGGAAAGCCTTGCTGAGGATGAGGTAGAAGCCCACGATATCGTCATTGGTGTCAATTGTTTTTATCGTATGTATGAAATCAAATCGGCACTTTACCATATGAATCGTCTTGCTAAAAAGCGTGCAATTATTGGCATGACAACAGGGCCGATACAACCCCATTATGAAATTTTATATGAAAAGTATGGCTACGATATTAAATTTCCACGAAGAGATTATATAGAATTTTTAAATTTGCTATATGAAATGGATATTTATGCGGAGTGCAAAATCATTCCATTGGAAAGAGTGTATGAATATGAAAGCTATGAGCAGCTTGTGACAACACAAAGTAAAAAAATATTAAATACTAATTTTAATAGAGCACATGTTGAGGAGTCGCTCATGCCGTTTATGGAAGAGAAGAATGGGCGTTATTATTATCGCCATGACTTCCATGCGGCACTCGTATCATGGGAGCCGAAATAACTAATAAACCTTTGGAGAAAGCTGTTCACCAAAGGTTTTTCTTATTGTGAACGATAAGGTACAATAGAGCGATAGACATAGAAGAGAGGTGGCATATGTGCAACTACATTTTTTAGGAACAGGCGCAGGAATGCCTTCAAAGGAACGAAATACAAGTGCCCTAATGGTAAAGCTTTTAGATGAAGTGGGCGAAATGTGGCTTTTTGATTGTGGGGAGGCGACGCAACATCAAATTTTGCATACATCCTTAAAGCCACGTAAAGTAACGAAAATATTCATAACGCATTTACACGGTGACCATATTTTCGGTTTACCTGGCTTTTTAAGCTCCCGTTCATTTCAAGGTGGGGAAGAGCCATTAACAATATTTGGTCCACAAGGTTTGCAGCAATGGATTGAGCAAACCTTTGCCTTGTCAAAGACGCATTTAACATATCCATTACAATTTGTTGAAGTCCATGAGGGTGTTATTTATGAGGATGAACATTTTACAGTAAGTGCAAGTGAATTGCGACATGTAGTCCCATGCTTTGGCTACCGTATTGAGCAAAAAGATTTGCCTGGAGAACTGTTAATGGAAAAAGCGCTAGCTCTTGGTGTTCCCAAAGGTCCGTTGCTAGGACAATTAAAGGGTAGGCAAGATATTGAGCTTGAGGATGGCACCATTGTTTATGCGAAAGATGTTGTCGCTCCGCCTAAAAAAGGCTTTACGCTCACTATTTTAGGAGATACAAAATACTGTCCAGAGGCTGTTTCATTAGCTAATGGAGCAGATATCGTTATTCATGAAGCGACCTTTGATGGCACGACGACAGATTTAGCAGCTAGCTACGGACACTCTACAAATGTCGAAGCGGCAAAGGTGGCACAACAAGCAGGAGCAAATTATTTACTTCTGAACCATTTAAGTGCCCGCTTCTTACCACAGGATTTACCATTATTCTTAGCAGATGCACAGAAGATTTTCCCACAAACCTTCCTTACATCCGATCAATCAGTATTTACATGGAATAACAATAAATTAATTTAATGGAAAACGTAAAGTACCTTTTGAATGACGCTTCATTTAAAGGGTACTTTTTATATTTAGAACTAGTAAATATCAATTGAATGAAGCAAATAAGATAGAATAAAAATGTACCTAATAGCTTTAATGCTCATCACCAAAAGTTGAAGTTGACATTTTGAGTTGATTGAAGTGAAGGCTGGGCGACTCCATGGGGATCATCGGACGCCCCAAGGAAAGTGCCTAGTCGGAGTAGAAATCAACCCCACGTTTTGGTGATGAGCTAGTTTTCATGAAAATTTGGAATATAAAAGAAATATAATGCAGTTAATAGTAGATTTTCGTATAATTGAGTAAAGGGGAGTGGTTTATATGAATCAGCAAAAGATGCCACCAGCACTATTACGTTTAATCGTTATTTTTCCAAATGTGCTGAGCTATTTATTACTATTTGGACTTATTGTTTTTGTTATCTCTAATTATGACACATTAAAAGCAACGGACAACTTAACGGTTTGGCTTATTTTTATCGTAGTGCTTGCACCAGCTGCTGCCTACACGACATTCAGCATTGTTAAGAAAATTCGTGCTGGACATATGTAAGCTAAATGACAACACGTGTATTCGTTAGATAATCTAATGGCTACACGTGTTTTTTATCTTTAAAGTCTATATTTTCATTGATTTTTAGATTTTTTAGCTCGGAACATGACTCCAATTACAATTAGTGCCATTATTACAGCAACAGATATGAAGTAAATATTAGAAATTACATTCATTATGTGAAAAGGTGCTTTATGAACATAAATAGCCTTTACCCACTGATTAGCTTCTTTTACTGCAATTGCAGTGGAAGTTGATGTCCCTTTTATTTCATAATATTTTGTTCCTTTTGGGTAATAGTTTGAAGCATCCCCGTAATATTTTCCGGTCATACCATTAGGTTTGGTCTTTACTTCCCCTATAATTTGACCAATTTTACTATTTTCAATAAATTCTTCTTGTTTAATTTCATAAACTTTTTCTTTCCAAACGACAAAAGGATAAGCCCAGGATAGTGCTTGAACAGAGGATGAAATCATAAATATAAGTAATAGTGATAACAACGTTTTTCTTTTCATAAGCACCTCCAATGGTTAATCATTTTATTCTAGTATAAAAGGAAAATTTGGAAATGGTGAATCAATTTAAAAAAATTGCTTTTTAAAAAAATCTGTGAAACGGTAAGGTTTCTCATTTTATGAGGGCTATAGATCTAGTTGTATTAGTTGATTAAATAAATCCAAGACGAATAAAAAAATTCCATCTAGAGAAACTAAAAATAATACGAGGTGTTTCATAATAAATTTGAAAAGTGGGGTGTTTTTTATGGATCCAACAAATTGCGACTTCTCACCAATGAAACAAACATTAAAAGAAGAGCTTTTACAGGTTATTATGTCATTGCAGCAAAGTGTAGAAGCAATGGATACTGATACAAACTGTCTTCTTGGGAATTTTGAAAAAATTAAAGAAAAATTTGTAATGATCGAAATGAAAGCTGCAACATTTTATTTAAATTGCTATCTTTCCCCGTTTACTGAAAAATATCCTGAGCTTTCGCATTGCGTACAAAATATGTCTACGAGGAGACATGGAGGATTAATTGTTATTGAACGCAAGGATTCTCTGGCGTCTCTTATACAGCCTGGTATTCATATTGGCGCAGAAGTAACGCATTCCTTATTAGAATCTATTTTTTTTCCTGGAAATCCGCTTCATGATGGCGCAGTTTTAGTAAGCCAAAATCTAATTGAGTCCGCAGCAAATGTATTGCCGCTTTCAGATAGATACACAGGAGAAAAGAAATTAGGCACAAGACATAGAGCAGCATTAGGGTTAAGTGAAATAAGTGATGCGCTCGTCATGGTAGTGTCTGAAGAAACAGGGAGAATTTCTTTTGCCTTTAAAGGAAACTTATATCCAATCACAACGCATGGCATTATATAGTGTGAGCTTTACAGGCGTTTTCACAAGATGTGAAGTTTTTAGCCTGAGTTCCTCAATTTCAGTTAGTATTATAAGAGGTGAGATTCTTCTGTGGCTGCCGCATTGCTTTCGCCCACAAAAAACATCTGTGGCTGCCGCATGACTTTCACACAAAAACATGTACTGAATGAAAATTTATATCTTGAATTCGAGACATTCTCCTTGCTTGTCTATCACTTGCATGGTAAAGTGATGAATGAAAGGAGGATGAAGCGATGCGAAAACACACGCTTGGATCACTGACTTGGATTCGGATGATGCGCTTTACAAATCAAAGTAACCAATCATCCAATGAATTTTTAAAACGCTTTGACTTAACGACTGCACAATTTGATGTCCTGATACAAATAAAGACATATGCACCGTTAACGCAATCACAGCTAGCAGAGAAAGTGACAGTCACGCAAGGGGGTATATCTCGGATGCTTGCTCGTCTTGAAAAAGAGGGACTTATTGAGCGCAAACAAAATTGGAAGACCAAAACAATCTCGCTCACTGCTAAAGGCGAACAGATGATTGATGCAGCGACACCAAGTCAGCTTCACTTTCAATCCTCATTTTTTGAAGAAGTATTAACAGAAGAAGAAATGAAAACTTTATATACACTTATGTCAAAATTAGAAAAGCATAGTCGTGAAAAAAAATTACCACCAGCGTGATTTTTTTTACATTATCACTTGCTTAGTCAAGTGAAACGAACAAGGAGGAAATAAATATGAACAAACTAAGCGGACATCATCATATATCCATGCTAACGAAAAACGGCAAACGAAATAATGATTTTTATACAAAAATTCTCGGATTACGTCGTGTGAAAAAAACGGTCAACCAAGATTCGCCATCCATGTATCACTTATTTTATGGAGATTTAACAGGAGCTGCAGGTACAGAATTAACATTTTTTGAAATGCCTGTAGCAGGAAGAACAGTTCGAGGAACAAATGCTATTACACGTATTGGATTACTAGTACCAAGTTATGACAGTCTGCAATATTGGAAAAATCGCTTTCAACAGTTAGAAGTTGAACATAGTGAAATTACCACATATGCAGGTAAAGATGCATTGTTTTTTGAGGATCATGAAGGGTTACGAATGGTGCTTTTAAACTATCACGATCATGAAACACCAGCTCATTGGCAACCATGGAACGGCTCCGAAATCCCGGCAGAATATCGCATTTTAGGGATGGGTACAGTTGAGATTACAGTTCGTTATTTGCAACGAACAGTGGATTTATTAAAAGGGCTTTTTAATTACACAGTCGTTGCAGAAGATGAGAAAGAAACAGTATTGCAATCCATACTTGGTGAAGCACTTGGAGAGATTGTCGTTAAAGAATTAGAAGGGCCAAGTGAGAAACCAGGTCGAGGAAGTATACATCATCTTGCACTACGTGTCGCAAACATTGAGGAATTACAGGAATGGGATGTCAAAATTAGGGGGCGAGGCTTAGATAGTACAGGAGTAGTGGATCGTTATTACTTCCAAAGTCTTTATTTTAGAGATCGTAATGGAATTTTATTTGAAATGGCAACAGATGGCCCGGGCTTCACAGTGGATTCGACAGTAGAGGACCTTGGAAAAGAGTTAGATCTTCCGCCATTTTTAGAAGAAAAACGCGCAGAAATTGAAGCCATTCTAGAACCACTAGATTAAGGAGAGAATTTAATCATGGAAAAATATCGCATTGATCAATCGAAAGGCATCGAATTTGGTCTGTATTCATTAGGGGATCATATTCCAAACCCATTAACAGGTGAACGTATTTCAGCTCAGCAACGAATCCAAGAGCTAATTGAAGCAAGTCAGCTAGCAGAGCAAGCAGGTATTGATGTATTCGGTGTTGGCGAAAGTCACCAATCGTACTTTACTACACAGGCACATACGGTTGTTTTAGGAGCAATCGCACAAGCTACTTCAAAAATCAAATTAGCAAGCTCGGCAACGGTACTGAGTGTCTCTGATCCAGTACGTGTATATGAGGATTTTGCGACGATTGATTTAATTTCAGATGGACGTGCAGAAATTGTTGCAGGGCGTGGCTCTCGAGTTGGTGCCTATCAATTACTAGGCGTTGATTTACAGGATTATGAAGAGATTTTTGAGGAAAAATTAGAGCTGCTGAAAAAAATAAATGAAAATGAGCTTGTCACTTGGGAAGGTCAATTTCGTGCACCACTTCACAATGCGCAAATTTTGCCACAACCTAAAAATGGATCGTTGCCAATTTGGCGGGCTGTCGGAGGACCACCTGCAAGTGCCATTAAAGCAGGCTATATGGGCATCCCAATGATGTTGACGACATTAGGCGGTCCAGCTGTTAATTTTAAACCTTCAGTAGATGCCTACAAGGAAGCAGCAGAGCGAAGTGGCTTTGATCCGAAAGAGTTACCGATTGCTACAACAAGCCTATTCTATGTTGCTGATACGACGAAAGAGGCGCTACAAGGGATGTATCCACATTTAAATGGCGGTTTCCAAGCAATTCGTGGCGGGGGTTATCCAAAGCAGCAGTTTGCGCAAGCGCCAGATACACGCGACGCCTTAATGGTCGGAAGTAAGGAACAGATTATTGAAAAGCTACTGTATCAATACGAGCTATATGGCATGCAGCGATTTATGGCACAAATTGATTTTGGCGGTGTGCCATTCGATAAATTAATGAAAAATATTGAAATCATAGGGAACGATATTCTACCTGCTATCAAAAAATATACAGCAAAATAAGGAGTGTACAGCATGAAAATTGTTGCACTAGCTGGTTCAATTATTGGCTCAAAAACAAAAACAGCCATCAGTAAAGTGGTTGAAATTTTACAAGATAAATATCCAGAGCATGAAGTAACGTTACTAGATCTCGCTGAATATAATATGGAATTTAGTGATGGACGAAATTATTTTGACTATGATGGGGATACAAAATATGTGGCCGAAACAATTATGGCTGCAGATGCGATTGTCATTGGAACGCCGACATTTCAAGCTTCGATTCCGGCAACGTTGAAAAATATTTTTGATTTACTACCGGTCAATGCCTTCCGCGATAAAGTGGTAAGTATGATTGTCACAGCAGGTACAGCGAAACACTATCTAATGATCGAACAGCAGTTAAAGCCAATTCTTGCTTACATGAAAGCTCACATCGTCCCAACATATGTTTTTATAGAAGAAAAGGATTTTTTACGGAAGGAAATCGTGAATGATGATGTTCTGTTCCGCCTTGAGCGTTTAGCTGAGGATACAGTGATGGTAGCCGATGCGTTTGCAGAAATTCGTGCTAAAAAAGATGCGGAATATGATTTTTAGAGAATACTAATTTTAATAAAATATAGACGCTGCATAAGAGGGAAATCTTATGCAGCGTTTTTTCGTGCTTATTATTTATTGTTGGACCACTTGAACCAACGAGCATGGCCATCAGGGCGTTCCATTATACGTATAGATTCTATATCTCCTTGATCAATAAAATCCTGGTGCAGTTGCATATCAAATAAATTGTTATAACAATGGTAGAGAGGTCGTTCCATGCTTATCTCTTTTAACTGTTCAATTAGTTCAAGGCGTAATTCCAATGGGATTTGATTAGCCACGTGTGTATGATAAACAACTAACATCGCATCTTCATTAATATCTCTAACAATATCTTTTATAAGTTTAATGGCATCTCCTTTTATCAGTTGTAAATCGAGCTCTTTTAAAATAGGGAGCGCTTGATTTAACAAAAGTCTGCGTTCTTGATGCTCTGGCCAAATTAATGCTTGGAGCCATTGGAGCTCTTCCTCATTATGAATATCAATAGGATTTAAATCGATGCCCACCCGCTTACAAACAACTGGAGCATTTGAAATAGAAGCTGGAAGCGGCTGTCCTCGATTTTCTGAGGACAAAACGAAAGCATTATTAGAATTGTTTATGTGAAGCTGTTGATTATAGCAGTAATTGTATTGATCCATTCCAAGTTGAAGTCCTGCACTTGCACCGATTTCTAGTAAAGCTAATGGCTTTTTGTGGCGTTCATAAATTTCTGTCATCATCGGATAAAGGTAAGAACAACGGCGAATTTCATTAGTCTGAACAAGTTTTTCTTGAAATAAAGCTTTCAATTCATCTGAATGCGACAAAACGAATGCTTTAAAAACAGGATACACTTCCTTTATGGGCCTTGTTGTTGTTGTTAAGGATGGATAAAAATAAACTAAATCATCTTTTGATGGTGACAGTAAATACTGAACTCCAGCTAATAATAAATTAGGTACAGGTTGTCCTTGAGGTATAAATGTTGCAACTTTTAATAGTTCCTCATCATCGGCAATCTTATTGGCTAAATGTTCATACAGTGGACTTGAGTTTTCGCATTCATTTTTTGCAAAAGTACGGAATTGCTTACTTAATTTAGCTAACATACGATTCTCCCCTTTGTGTAAAAGTAATCGATCTACTTTTAAGTTTATTATTATTGGATAATTTAGTAAATTAAATATAGTTAATGAAGTTGATTAAAAACATTAATTGAAGGGGTGAGGTTTTGGATTATAAATGGATACAGTCTTTTGTAGTTGCAGCTAAATCTTGTAATTTTCGAATGGCAGCAGAAAAGTTGAATTTATCGCAACCAAGTATCACTGTTCATATTCATCAGTTAGAACAATTTTTGAATGTTAAATTATTTAAACGTGAAAAAAACCGTGTGCTATTAACGGAGGCAGGGCAGCTTTTTCTAATTGAAGCTCAGCAAATCATCCATCAATGGGATAAAAGTATTGAACGTTTTCAGTTAGCTACTAAAGGAATTGAAGAAAAGCTAATTATTGCAATGACGCCATTAATGGTGGAAACGATATTGCCTCATGTTATTTATCAGTTTATTAATGAAAATCCTTCTATCGAAATATCTATTTTAGTGGAAGATTCAGCAAAAATTGAGGATTTAATAAATAGTGATAAGGCGCATATTGGTATTTCATTATTGCCAACGCGTTATCGACATTGGCACCAAGAGCTTCTTGTAGAGAGCCCTCTAGAATTGGTTATTCCATTAGATGCTTTCGATGATGAGACAGGAGCTTATATTGAATATGAGGAATTATTTCAAACCTACACTTTATTTACAAACCATCATCCAACTATTTGGAAGGAGCTATTACATAAACTACAGGAAAAATATGTAGTTACAAAACAAGTGTCCATATCTCAATCCTATGTGGTAAAACGCTTAATAAAAGATGGATTAGGCATGTCATTTTTACCACGAATGATTGTTAGAAGAGAGCGAATGGAAGGGCGGTTTAACATTGTTCCCTTCGAAGAAATAGCATTACCAAGTGTTCCTGTATATCTTTTTTATAAGGATTCAGTAGAAATTCCAGAAGAGTTACTATGTTTATTTCAGACGAGGGATTATTTGTAAAATTATTGTCATCTATTTCAACACAATTACTTATCGATCTCATAACTTTATTAATGTGGTCATATCAAAAGTAGGGAAGTCTTTAGTAAAACTTATGCTATGTAAGTTGATTTCCATTCCGACTGGACGCCCCCAGGAAAGCGCCCAGTCGGAATGGAAATCAACCCATGTTATGATGATAGCTATTAAAATTATTTAATGTTGAACGACATAAAGTTTTATATAATATTAATAGGAATATTTTAACAAAGGTGTGATTGTATTGAGAATTTTAATGGTTGAGGATCATGAAGATGTAAATGCAATGTTAACAGAATTGTTTGAGCAAGCAGATTATCAGGTAACAAGTGTAATGGATGGAGTAGAAGGTCAGCGGGCATTTCTGCAAAATGAGTTTGATCTTGTGCTTCTTGATATTATGCTTCCCTTTAAAAGTGGGGATAAATTACTAAAAGAAATTCGCGCTATTTCGGATGTGCCTGTTGTCATGATTTCAGCTAAAGATTTAGTGTCAACAAAAATTGATTTGCTTCGTTTAGGAGCGGACGATTATATTACGAAACCTTTTGACCTTGGTGAGGTTCTTGCCCGTGTTGAATCTATCTTACGTCGTGTTAAAAAACAAGTTACACCAATGAAGCAACTACAATTTAAGGATATAGTACTGGATGATGTCGCTAAGCGAGTGACAGTGAGTGGTGAAGAGGTCTTGCTAACTGCAAAGGAATATTTATTGCTCGAATTGTTTATGAGAAACCAAGAGAAAGTATTCACAAAAGCAAATTTATATGAATCCATTTGGCAGGAAGAATATTTAGGAGATGAACATATTATTAAAATCCATATTAGTAATCTTCGACATAAATTAAAGACAAAAAATCCACAGGCGGATTATATCGAGACGCTTCGAGGGCTTGGTTATCGTCTACGTCCATAAATTATCCGTAATCTATACGCCATCTTTACTTTATCTATACCTTTCATGAGTAATCTATGAATATGAAAGGGAGGTGCTTAATATGGGGGAAACCATATTAAAAACGAATCAATTAACAAAAACATATAAAAAGCAACCAGTACTTCACGACGTATCAATCGAATTAAAAGAAGGACGTATTTATGGGCTTATTGGTGAAAATGGTGCGGGAAAATCAACCTTAATGAAGATTATTTCAGGGATTAGTTTTCAAACAGAAGGTTCATTTGAGTTATTTGGAAAATCATCTGATAAGGAAATACAGCAGCAACGAAAACGTATTGCCAGCATGATTGAACAACCAGCGATTAGTCCTGATATGACTGCAAAAGGTAACCTTAAATATCATCGTATAATGCGAGGGATTCCGAATGAGGAGCTTGAGGATGAGATACTGCAATTAGTTGGATTGACAAGTACCAACAAGAAGAAAGCGAAGCATTTTTCACTAGGAATGAAGCAACGTTTAGGCATTGCCATTGCGTTATTAACTAACCCAGAGCTTTTGATTTTAGATGAGCCAGTGAATGGGTTAGACCCTCTAGGTGTTGTTGAAATTCGTCTGCTTTTAACACGGCTTTGTGAAGAGCGACAGATGACGATTTTAATTTCGAGTCATAATTTACCAGAACTTTATCAAACGACAACTGATTATATCATTATTCATAAAGGGAAAATTATGAAACAAATGACTCAACAACAGCTCGACGAGGAGTGTAGACATTATATTCGCATGGGTTGTACAGCTCCAGAACAATGTGCACATGTATTAGAAACAGTTCTTAAAACACAAAACTTTCAAGTCATGCCTAATAAAACGATAAAATTGTATGATTTTTTAGAAGACCTTGGGGATGTGTCAACCGCATTATTTGAAAATGGGATAACACTTACGGAATTTAGTCTACAAGGAGATACATTAGAGAACTACTTCCTTACGTTAATTGGAGGTGAGCGACATGTTTAATTTAGTACGTGCTTACCTCTATAAAACAACTAAATCCAAAATATTTTGGGTCTTACTGGCTCTTACAACCTTTTCTGCAATAGGAATGTTTAGTATTGCATATGGCATTGGCAATAACTCCATAAATGAAAGCATCAGCAACGTTGGTTTTTTATTATCTGATATGAATACGATGACAATAGTAGGCGCAGTACTTGCCACTATACTTATTTGTTCAGATTTTGACACAAAAAATATCCATCATCCGATTATAAGCGGGTTTGCAAGAATCCAAATCGTCGTAAGTAAAGCGATTGTTTTCTGGATCTTACTTATAGTTCTTGTAAGTCCTTATATCATAGTGACAATAATTGGGCTATCAATGGACAGCACGTTTAGTATGGGCGGGAAAGCAGCAGGTTACTTAAGTATTTTAACGTTGACTACTACTGGCAGCTTCGGCGAATACGTAACAATAATGATCACCATGGCAATTGTCTATCTTGCCCAGTTAACGGTTTGTATTTTACTAGCATTTGCTTTAAGAAAATCTGTGCTTGTAGTAGCTGCGTATTATATGATGTCAATGTTCTTTGGGCAGGTAGCAAGCTTCCAAAACTCATTTGAGATTATGAATAAAATATTATCCTTTACACCATATGCAGCGGAATATATTACAATTAATTTAAGCATGAGTAAAGGTGATATGATGTCGGCCATTTCTATTTGTGTCATCTTTATAATAGTAGTGATGTATTTAACATTTATGACATTTAGAAAAGCAGAAATCAGATAAGGGGATGTAGGGAATGTGGATCGTGGCAATTGTAGTCATTGTAGGATTACTGTTTTATATTTTTTATATACAAAGGCAACTACGATTGATGAACGTACAATTGTCACAACGTATACATGAGCAATATACGCAGCCAATTAGCGTAGAGCTATTAAACAAAGAAGTAAATCAACTCGTGGCAAATATAAATCGCATATTAATAGAATCGCAAAAATCAAGGTCATATATTAAACGGGAAGAAAAATACTATAAGGAAATGATTTCAAACATTTCTCATGATTTTCGTACGCCGCTAACTGCGATCAAGGGCTATCAACAAATGCTTTTAAAAGAACCCTTAACAGAAAAGCAGCTTGCAAAGCTTGAAGTCGCACAAAAACATGTTGGAAGACTGGAGCAATTATTAGCAACATTTTTTGAATATTCCTATTTGCATAGTAATGAAGATAAACCTAAAAAGAATCGTATTAATATATCAAATATCGTCTTTGAAGCAATTGCTGGTGCCTTTGCACAATTTGAACAAAAAGGAATAGCCGTCAACTTGCCTAAATTTGAGCCACTCATTATTAATTCTGATGAAGAAATGCTTTTACGTATTGTGCAAAACTTAGTACGAAATAGCATCATGCATTCGCAAGGTGATGTAACTATCAAGATGTGGTTAGAAGAAGAACATGCATATATCTGTTTTCAAAATCCGATTGACGAAAATATTCAACTAAATCCTAACCAACTCTTTGATCGATTTTATACAACAGATAATTCCAGACGTAAAAATACTGGTCTAGGGCTATCTATTGTCAAGCTGCTTGCAGAAAAACTAGGTGGAAGTGCAACGGCCAAAATAGAAGATGGCATGATTGAGTTTTTAGTGTGCTTAAAAAAGAATTTGTAATAGTAATAGCCAAGAAGCTTAGTGCATCTTGGCTACTACTATTACATATAACGTTTACAACAATGTTATAATTACCATGGAAATATAAAACTTTTTATGGTAGTTATAGTATATTCTGTAATGATTATGTTGGTGGCGATTTCATCATTATATGTACACCTAATACATTTTGGATTGGACTTGCATTACTAGGGATATCTTGTATCTCTGATTTAGTCATATACAAATAATTTCACATCAAAAGATTATTGCAGATGAGAAAGAATCATCCATTTTGATTACACCGGAAAGAATTGAAACTTTACTGCAAATGGTAGAGGAAAATAAAGATGGATACGAACACAGTGATAAATATTTAGATATATTAAATCGTTGGAAACAAGGTGATTTTAAATCTGTTGATAAAGACCATAATGATATGTGGTTTATTCAAGGAACAAAAGAAGGTGGTATAGCCACTGGTATTACTACAAAAGAACAAGAGAAAGATTATATATTCCAAGTCTTTGGTATTCCAATAGAAAAGCAGAGTTAAATTCTGTTTTTTTGCGCTTGAAATTAGAGATAATTGCTAATTGGTTTAGAAAAGATTTAAAAGAAACAAATAATATCTCACTACATTTCCTGCCGATAAAATGAGTATCAAAATTCTTTATCTAAGACACAAAGTAAATAGGGCAAGTGATTAAGTGTGAATAAAGAATATAATAACGCAAAATTGAAAACTGACATTCAGAATGGCTTAATAAATCATTTTGAATTTTTTGACTTGCATAAAATCCTTAAGGAATATAAAGATGCCGGTGGTAAGCAAAATGATGCATATGCGGTGTTAGAAAGTTTAAGAGGAGACCTTAAGGATGATTCTTCTGAAGATATACTACTCGAATTATTAGATGTTGTAATTGGATTCTGTTCACCGCATATAAGGATATGGGACTGAAGTGTCTGAAAACCACTAGAAAACGCTTTGTTCAGCGATTCAAGTCTCTTCATACTGAGGATTGTGGAAACATAATAATTGAGCGTCTCGTGAGCCAGGTGTGTAACTTACACTGTTTAGAAAGAGGTGGGTGTCACGATAAAGAAAAGAAATTTTGATGAAATCATGGATTGCTTAGAACATCGAAATAGAATTCCTAAGATCAGTGAGTTTTCAAGGAAGGATTGTTTATTTTTATATGAGAAACTTGCCGATAATAAAATCGAGGCAGATCATATTTTTTTATCTTATGAAAAAGCGAAAAATTATAATAAAGAGTTCCACGAAGATTTTAGTGAATTTAAAGAAAGCCATTGGATATTCGCAGAAACTGGTAGAGGCGATTTTTGGATAATCGATCTTGATGATATTCAATCACCGCCTACAGTATTTTTTTATGATCATGACCTTGAGGATTTTAGTCCTGAAAACATGTTGAATATGTCAATTAATATACTAGAGTGGTTTGAGTTAGCAGATTTAATTTCTCAAATTCATAACGAAAATTTTTATGACGAAGATTTTAGATTAAAGGAGCAATGGAAGCAAAAAGCTATTGAGGAAATTGAAGAGATTAAAAAGGGACTTTCAAAAAAATCTCCTTTTCAATTATTTTGATTAATAGAGTTTATGATGTATATATAAAACTCTTTATTACACATGGTTTCAATCATACAAATTAACTTTTTTTAAGTGAAAATAGAGAAGTTCCGTTTTGATACCTTGAATCGGCTTTTATAGGAAAACCTTCCCCACATAGTAACGACGAAAAATGAGCTCTTTATATTGAGTTTGATGTTCCTACTTCTAGTATAAAACAGAAGGATGGGCAAAAATTGTAGAACCAAAAGAAAAAACTGTCGATAAAGAAGAGGTTACCGATTCCTGAACTGCTTGATATGAAAAATGTTGTTGGAAAAGGAGAAAATGGATGGAGGAAAGTGAAAATATTTTAAAAGATTTTGAAGAATGGTTTGTTACAGTAGGTAAGTCGTCATTAATATCTCCTAGTTCATTGAACATCGAACATATACTTCATCCAAATGGTAATCACTATTATTGTTTAAAAATAGATTTCGAAAGTAAAAATTCTATTGCAAGATTAACACTTTGGGAAGAGAAATCAGTGTATTTAGAAGCTATAGATTTGAAAAATGCTAAAAATTTTATTAATGAAAACTATTTTTTTTCAGATTTAAATGAATTAATAAACAAAGTGCTGCAATTTATAAAACAACTAAATGATAAAGAGCAAAACGCGCAAGCAAAGTAGTTTGAAGTAGCCTCTGTTAGTTAAGTTTTTTTTAATTAATGTAGGCTGTCTATACATGCAACAGATCTTATTGATTCTTCAAATGATATGAAGTATTGAATTTAAAAAGGGTAATAGAACCATTAAAAAGGGTTTATTGCCCTTTGTTTTTTGATGCTCGATATGGAAAAATACAACATGAAACAATAGACTCTTTAGAGATAAAAGATAAGTTTTATTAGAGTTCATAGGGGGGAGCGGACTTATGGATACAGAAGAAGCAATAGCTATAATTTATGATGGGTTAGTAAGTGAAAATTCAGTACCGGTAAAATTAAGAATGAATAGGGAATTAGATTCTGATTTATTAAATCTAGTGAGAGAGGCACTGGATGTAGTAACACAATACTATAAAGATAAAGAGACAGTTCCCAAAAAGTTAGCATTAGCTATGGTTGATATCTATGGTGCATTTTCATTTCAAGCAGGGTATTTTGACGATAAGTTTTTGGAGGAATTAGAGGGAATCGGTATTGAGTTACAGGAAAAGGCTACAGAGCTTTTTTCTGAATGATTTATTTCGTGGAATTTTATAATAGACATGGAGATAAATATGTATTTTAAGTGGAACTAGATGTGAAGCTTCAACTTTTCGAGAGACCAAAAAAGATGAAAAAGAGATTTATATTTGAAGGCATTGTGGAACAACAATTGAAAAAAGTCTATGGATAAGTATATTTTTTTACCAAATGTGTAAAATGTTAATTTGCCTTTTATAGGGGTGTGCTGTATGGATTTTTCAATAGTTTCAGACACTGCGGGTGCGAGAGTTGGTGAATTAGCTAGTGAATTAAGAAACGCATTGATATCTAATATAAATTCAAAATATAAGAATGTCGATGTTTCGATCGGGATAGCCTTTAGATGCTTACCAGAATCCTATGAAAGAAAATCATTTATTAGATATACGAAAAAAGATAACTATCTGACAATCGATATGGCAGTTACGGTAGAAGAATATGAAAAATTGTATAAAGTAGAACAAAGGTATTATTTAGGAAATCTATTTTTAGAGTTTCTAAACAGGGCGTTAGAAAAACACAACTTTGAAGGGCTTGAAAAAGAGATGTTCATAAGTGACATTAAAATGTGGGCAAGAGAAATCCCTTTGAAAATGGATAATGGTTCAACAAAATTGTGTAATTGGTTTAATGAAGATATTGATTGGTCTGTAGATCTTGATAAATAAAGGTTATTTGACCAAATATAATTTACGAAAAGGATTTAATGTCAGGTGTTGTAAAAATGAATGAGAGAACAAGAAAAAAATGTTAGTAGTACGGATCTTTGTTTGTTTAAAATGAAACGTTAAATTGAATTCTGCATGGAAGAAGAAACACGATGAAAATAACACTGACACTTAGTACTTGCCTGACAGTAAAGGGGACTGTAAAACATGAAATACCTAGCTCATTCGATATTAAAAAAATGAAAACGGTAATAAGATTAGGTTTCTAGAAACATCTGAAGAAACGAAAGGGGAGTTAGAAGAAGGAGGTTATGATTGGGAATCCTTGGCGATGTCTTTCTTGACGAAAAAATGCCCGAATTAAAAGGTATTGTCAAGTTTGATTCGGAAGCTAGCATGTTTTGTGCCTATTCCTTCGATAAAAAAGCATTAGAGAAGTTTGCTATTTCATTTAAAAATACATGTGAAGATGAATCTACTATTACGGATTTATTTTCTCGTGCAGAATTAGATTGAAGTTTTTTTTAGATTGTTTGAAATTTTCTTGAGTATTAGAGATTGTACAATGTCAGTGAGCTATTTTGTAACAGATTCTTTTATTAATTTAATGAATAATAATCAAATCAAAGGATTACGATATGAAAACGTTGGACATGCAGAATGAAAGAAGGAATGCTCAATGAAATTTTCAATTATGAAAGATAATACTAGTCTTCAGTTTACCCCAATAAAAAACGATGAAGTTGAACAAGTGGAAGGTGAACTAGGTATTGTTTTTCCAAAAGAATTAAAGCTATTTTTGACGGAGATTGGTTATGGGTCTTTTGTTGGCGAAGAAGAACTAGACGAAAATTGTGTGTTAAGCCCGGCATCAATTAGAGATTTTCGATTCAGACAAGGTTTTTTTGATGCTTACCCTAACTACGATGTAGAAAATAAAATAATTTTCTTTATTGGATGGGAATCAGTGCCTTTTTCAATCGAATTAACAGATGGGGAACAAAATGCTGTCTATGATAACGAAAAAAAGATTGCAAACTCTCTTGAAGAATTTTTATTAAAGATTATCGAAGATCCTGAATACTTCCAACGGGATTAGTGTGAAGGGTTAAAAATGGCGAAAAAATCATTGTTGTTTGTAACGTAAAGAGCTTTTTCAATTCAAATTGACGCAGGCTCCCCTATCCCTAAAGCTGAAGGTCAAGGTTTCTTTAGTTTTTCAACAGTTTTAGCAATTATGAGTATACTGATCTATAATGGCGCGAAGCATTCTTTATTTATGATTACTTTGCTTATGCTATTATATGGTATATACGAGATGATTTTTAAACAAAATCAAGCCGAAAAATGTGATATTTGGTGTGGCAATACTTTTGTTTTATTACGTATTGCATTTTTATTCATAGTTTGTTTGAGAGCGTAGGGGTACGTTCAAGGGAGGTAAAGTGAATGGTATTTTCTCTTTTTAAGAAAAAGAAAGAGCCGCAGCAGTTGAAAAATAGAGTAGAGTTTTGTATCACAAATTTATCACTAGGTGCAGCGGATGCCTATGATGTATTAATTGAAAGATCCGATATTGAAATTGAGGAATCTGGCTGTACATCACACTGTGAAATTTGTGAGCAAGGTATTTTCGCCATCGTCAATGGAGAAGTTGTCACAGCGGATGATGCAGAGGTGCTTGTACAAGCAATAGATGAAGAGCTGAAACAAAATCCTCTTTATTAAAATGAAAAACAGCTTGTTAAACAAGCTGTTTTTATTTGGCCTCATATAAATGTACCATCTTTTTAAGAAATATTTTAAAAAGAATATTCCATAACAAAAACCCGGAATAAATTCCGGGTTTGATTACCACTTACATTTCTTCCTCCATGACACACTGCCTCGCTTCCGTATTGGAAACTTAAGATTTTCCTAAGACAACCATACTTTAGCTTTATTCAGTATTGATGGTCCTTCAGAGTTATCGATCAACCGTACTCATCGGGTTAACCCTCCTAGTCACATTGGATTTGAAGTGAAATCTTTAATAGTATAGATCAATTATTATTTTTCATACACATTATTTTTGTGAAATTAGAGTTATGAGACTAAATATTTTATTGCACAAACGGCGGAGGTTAGTTCAACAAGAAAGGCTATTGAATGAAGTTCTTGTTAGTATCGAAATCTGATTGGTTTGCATATTAGTTCTTTAAGAAATATCTTCATTCAGCAAATGTTTTGGTAGCGAAAGCGAAGCGGCAGCTACAAATGTTTTGGTAGCGAAAGCGAAGCGGCAGCTACAAATGTTTTGGTAAGCGAAAGCGAAGCGGCAGCTACAAATGTCTTTTGTACCGAAAGCGTAGTGACAGGTACAGATGTTTTATGTAACGTAAGTGAAACGGCAGTTACAGAAGACTCCCACCTCTGCAGGTGGTGAGATGAATGCGGATGTGGTTCATTTTCAGTAGGTGTCCAAACACATGCTGAAATAGAGGAACTCAGTCTAAGAACGCCACGTCCTGTGGCAATTTATCTGTGCGAAAGCGAAGCGACAGCAACACTGAGTGACCAACATCACGTTGGCCCAAAGCCTCCGGCGGATGTCACGGATTTTCAAAGGAATGAATTGTGCTAGCACAATTCAAAATCCAGACGCAATTACGCCAAGGCGGAATTGATTTTTAATATAAGGGGAAAATAACTACAAAATTCACACCCAGAGGTGGCGACAATTCTTGAGAAAGTTAATGCTACTAGTCATGGTGATTGTTGGATTATTTACTCCAATGCAATTAGTAAATGCAAATAATCAACCAAAATTAAAAACAGAGGATATTTTATTTGTTCAAGTAAACCGTTTATACGGTGGAACTCGTTCATTTAAGGAAAATGATGGGTATGAGGAAGCAATCATCAGTAAGGTTGTTAACTGGATAAACACGTCAAGTCCTTCCGAAGGAGTAATTGAGTTAGAGTTAAATAAAATTCCCGTAGTCTCGACAATGAAAATAAAAATGAAAAACGGGGACGTTGCAGTTATTGAAACTGCATATAATTGTGTGACCGAATACCAAGTAAAAACATGCACGATAGCAGATGGTGAAGTTATATATACCCGAAATAATAAAAAGGTTCGATTGAAATCACTAGAACTTTATGATTGGCTCTTAGTTGGCTGGAAATATGAAAGTATTGGGGCACCAAAAGATGAGTTGCTTGAAGAAACTTTATATACCAAATATTATTCCTACCTAGACAAAACTTACTCAGATTTTGTCATGTGTCCCAAAATAGATAAAATTGAAAGAATACATGGCGATACAAGAAGACATCTCGTTCATGCAAGTGCGTTAAATTATAGTGCACATCATGGTGGCGCTCCCTTTGATAGAATCCATATCACGTTAACTGATACTCCAGAAAATGGTGTTAAAATAAATAAAGTTATTATACAGAAGGGTATCTCTGAAAAAGAAAGCCGTATGCAATGTAGACGGGAAAGTTGAGGGGTTTGGTTCAACTCCCATGAAAATAAAATCTCTGGCACTAAAAAATTCATTGCTAAAACAGACGCGATTTTGGTATTTTAAAAAATGGTAGCGCCTATTTAAATTGAACCCCGTTACCTAAAAGTTCGATATACATTAGAGGGGTGTGAAATTCTGCTAAAAAAAGTGATGTGAATATTACTATGTTTAATTTGATCTGGCTGTGCTGGGATGGCTGATTATACAATCAATTTAGAAAATGGATATCGAATTGACCGAATATCAGCTCATCAAATTGCTATTTACGGGGATGAGCCTGTACAGTCAGATGATAAAACAATCGATAATTATTTGTCTGTTCCGGCTAAAGTGACAGACGTTTGGTGGAACAAGGAATATATAGTTACTAAGCAAATAGTATTAGCTGCTGATGAAAATGGTTATGAAGAGCCACCTGAAAATCCATCTATTAATAACATTTCATATTGGATAATTGATGTAAATAATCATCAAGTTTTTGGTCCATTTGAGGAAAAAGAATTAGAATATGAAACAGATAAATTTGGATTAACTGAAAAAATATCCTTAACACCAATTAAAAAATTAAAAATAAATTAATTTAAGTATTTGATGGATTATCCGAAGGAGCTTATGACATATCTTATGTTGTACAAGAGGAAGAGTTCCTATAGATATAAAACTGAAGGTAAAGGTAGAGTTACTTCCCTAAGGCGGGGTTTGGAACAAGCAAAAATGATTCATTGCATGTCACGTAATAGGTGATGGATCAACGGGATCCTTTTGGGGAACGTAAAATGTAAAAAAATTTATTTACATTAGTAAACATTTGAAACGTTACAACAAGCGATCGGTGATTATATCCAGATTTACAATAACGAACGTTACCAAAAAAGATTAAACGGCTTGAGCCCCTTGGAATACAGAGTTCAAGCCGTTTTTACTTTGACAGGGGGCAGTTCAAACGCCGGAAGAACTAGGGGAAATGCCGATAGCTCAAAGAAACCGCCGACCATTATTTTTACCAGCCTCGTACGTATTGCACCGGAGGTTTCACTTCTTCTCCTAATTCCTTGGCAGCATGAAGTGGCCAATATGGTTCGCGAAGTAAAACACGGGCTAGGAAAATTAAATCAGCACGATTATTTTGTAAAATTTCCTCAGCTTGAATAGCTGTCGTAATAAGACCTACTGCACCAGTTGGGATACTAGCACCATGCTTAATCGCTTCAGCATGAGGCACTTGGTAGCCTGGAAAAACATTAATCCCTGCTTGCACGACACCTCCTGTAGAAACATCAACCAAATCGACACCTTGTGATTTCATCCAACGACTGAAGACGATAAAATCATCCATTGTTGTACCATCTTCTGCATAGTCTTCAGCAGAAACACGCACAAGTAAAGGGCCTTCCCAAACACTACGAATAGCATCGATGACTTGACGTAATAGTCGATAACGATTTTCCTCGGAGCCACCGTATTGGTCATTGCGTTTATTCGTTGCTGGTGATAAAAATTCACTAATTAAATAGCCATGTGCACCATGAATTTCAAGAACATCAAAGCCTGCTTTAGCAGCACGAACAGCCGCTAGTTTAAATGCTTCTACAACATATTCAATATCTTCTAAAGTCATCTCAATAGGCGTTTTATAAGCATCGCTAAATGCAATGGCTGATGGCGCAAATATTTCTCCCTCTACAGTTGCTTTACGTCCAGCGTGTGCAAGCTGTATGCCGGTTTTTGCTCCGTATGCCTTCATTCCTTGCACTAATTGACTTAAACCTTCAATATGAGCGTCATTCCAAATACCAAGATCGTTACTAGAAATACGACCCTCTGGTACAACACCAGTAGCTTCGACAATGATTAAACCAACTTGACCAGAAGCCCGCGTTGCATAATGTACTTGGTGGAATGGTGTAACAAGCCCATCATCCTGTGCCGAGTACATACACATCGGTGCCATCACAACACGATTTTTTAAAGAGATAGTTTGTAATTGATAAGGTTCGAATAATTTAGTCAACATAAAGCCCCCTAATTCCTAGTGATATACTTCATTTTGCACATGTTATTTACTATTTGCAAGTGAACGAGATCGAGCTTCAGCTTCTTTAATACATGCTTCAATGGCTTCATTAAACTGATATTGTTCAAGAGCCTTAATGCCAGCTTCCGTTGTGCCGCCTGGACTTGTTACTTTTCGGCGCAATACATCAGGATCGTCAACAGATTGCTTCAGCATTTCAGCAGTACCAGCAAGTGTTTGCGTCATTAATAGTCGTACTGTATCCTTCGAGAGGCCCACCTTTGTACCAACCCGTTCAAATGCCTCCATTAAATAATAAATATAAGCTGGGCCACTTCCTGAAAGAGCCGTTACAGCATGTAATTGATCCTCATCTACCTCAATAACTGAACCAACCGCTTCTAATAGCTGTAAGAAAATTGAGCGCTGTTCGGTTGTCACTTTGTCATTAAATGCAATCCCACTTGCAGACATACCAATAGTGGCGGAAGTGTTAGGCATGACACGTGCGACTGGACGAGCGCCTAAATGTTCTGTAATAGTATTAATAGCAATCCCAGCTAAAATAGAGAGGATGGCTGATTGCCCTGTGATTTTAGGCTTTAACTCATGCATAGCTGAAATGGCATCCTTAGGCTTCATCGCTAAAATGATTAAATCAGCCTGTTGATAAGTATCGTGATCAAAATTGCAATTAACACCATATGTGTCGTGTAAAAATTGTAAGCGTTCTTTGTCTGAACGATTGGTGACGTAAATTTCTTGCGCTGTAAATACTTTTTCTTTAATCCAGCCCTGAATCAATGCCTCTGCCATAGAGCCTGCACCTATAAATAGTATTTTTTTCATAATAAAACCTCCAGTTCTCAAAATCAATTTCGCCTTGGCGTAATTGCGTCCGGATTTTGAATTGTGCTAGCACAATTCATTCCTTTGAAAATCCGTGACATCCGCCGGAGGCTTTATCTTCATTCAGCTGCCGCTTCGCTTTCGCTACCAAAACATTTGTAGCTGTCGCTTCGCTTTCGCTACCAAAACATTTGTAGCTGTCGCTTCGCTTTCGCTACCAAAACATTTGTAGCTGTCGCTTCGCTTTCGCTACCAAAACATTTGTAGCTGTCGCTTCGCTTTCGCTACCAAAACATTTGTAGCTGTCGCTTCGCTTTCGCTACCAAAACATTTGTAGCTGTCGCTTCGCTTTCGCTACCAAAACATTTGTAGCTGTCGCTTCGCTTTCGCTACCAAAACATTTGTAGCTGTCGCTTCGCTTTCGCTACCAAAACATTTGTAGCTGTCGCTTCGCTTTCGCTACCAAAACATTTGTAGCTGTCGCTTCGCTTTCGCTACCAAAACATTTGTAGCTGTCGCTTCGCTTTCGCTACCAAAACATTTGTAGCTGTCGCTTCGCTTTCGCTACCAAAACATTTGTAGCTGTCGCTTCGCTTTCGCTACCAAAACATTTGTAGCTGTCGCTTCGCTTTCGCTACCAAAACATTTGTAGCTGTCGCTTCGCTTTCGCTACCAAAACATTTGTAGCTGTCGCTTCGCTTTCGCTACCAAAACATTTGTAGCTGTCGCTTCGCTTTCGCTACCAAAACATTTGCTGAATGAAGATAAAAAAGCGCTTTCGTCCTTATAATGAAGGACGAAAACGCTTGTTTCCGCGGTACCACCTTTGTTTGCCAATTGGCACAACTCATAGCCCTTTTATCGCAAGGGAAACGGTTATGTTTTCATAACTGCTCAGAAGTAGGTTCGGTAGTGGGAGCGGGTGATGTTACTTTCAGCAAATGTAACACTCTCTAATACACCTTCACCAATTACGTACTTGGCTTCATCAACGCACAAAAAATAATTAGATTATTCAAAATTATATTGATAATACGTCAACCTGTCAACAGGAGGGTGACGAAAAGAAGAAAAACTTGTAAAATAGAATGAATCGGTATTCACTAGTTGCATAAAAGGGGGAAACAGCTTTTGTCTATATACAAAATAGAAATACCAACACCCTATGAAGTGGGAGATGTAAATGCATTTGTTGTCAAAGGCGATGCATTAACAATTTTTGATGTTGGTCCAAAAACAATGGAAGCCTATGATGCGCTAAAATGGGGTATTCGAGCGGCAGGCTTTGAAATGAGAGATATTGAACAGGTTGTGTTAACCCATCATCATCCAGACCATGCAGGTTGGGTGGATGCCTTTCCGCATGCAGAAATTTTAGGGCATGCCTATAACGATAAATGGCTTCGTCATGACGAGGATTTTTTACGTTATCACGAGCAATTTTACAGTGAGAGCTTATTTGAGCACGGAGTTCCACAAGAATATATCCAAACAAGTGTACATGTACGTCGTGAAATAGAGCTTGTAGGTGAGCGACCATTAACACAAATTCTTTATGATGGTGATGAGGTGCCAGGACATCCTGGATTAAAGGCTATTGAAACATTAGGTCACGCACAAAGCCATCTAATCTTCTGGGATGAAAAAACGCATCATGTAATCGGTGGAGATTTATTGCTTGAAAAAATAACGCCCAACCCATTAATTGAACCACCATTGGACCGTACATTAGGACGTACTAAATCGTTACTGCAATATAATGAATCGCTAGAAATTTTACGTCGATTACCCGTAAAAATGATGCATACAGGACATGGTGCAGAATTAGAGGATATTCCTCAATTAATCGATAAACGACTAGAACGTCAACATCAGCAATCTTTGAAGGTTTACGAATTATTTGATGACGAATCATTAACTGCTGTACAAGTAACGAAACGCTTTTACCCAGCAATTTTTCAACGTCAGCTTGGTCTGACGCTGTCCAAAACGCTCGGTTATTTAGATTACTTAGAGGCCAACAATTTGATTACATCTACAAAAACGGAAGAAGGTATCTGTTTATTTCAAAGGAAGTAGGTTGAAACATGAGTGTTAATAAAAAGACTATCTTCGTGACAGGTGCAACAAGTGGTGTTGGACTGAAAATTACAGAAATATTAGTAGCACAAGGTCATACGGTTTATGCAACAGGACGCAATACAGTGGCATTAAAAGCATTAGAACGCGTAGGCGCCAACGTGATCCAAGCAGATTTAACTAATTTAGCTACAATAGATGAAGTATGTGCACAGCTCCCGCCTCTTGATGTAGCTATTTTATCTGCTGGGGTAGGTAAATTTGGCATTGTACCTAACTTATCAGATGAAGCTATTAGACAAATGGTTGAGTTAAATGTCAGTGTACCGATGTATTTAGCAAAACGTTTAGCAGCGCCTATGATACAACGTCAGCAAGGTCAGCTAATCTTCATCGGCTCACAGGCAGGAAAGGTAGCGACACCAAAGGCTAGTGTTTATGCTGCTACAAAGCATGCGATTGTCGGCTTTACGAATGGGCTTCGCATGGAATTGGCTCCTTATAACGTTAAAGTCACTGCAATACATCCAGGTCCAATCGATACACCATTTTTAGATAAGGCGAGTGATGAAAGTGGTTATCGAGAGTCTTTAGGGAGATTTTTATTAACCGCTGAAGAAGTGGCACAAGCTACTGTAAAAACAATCGAGCGCCCTGTCCGAGAGGTTAATTTACCATGGATCATGGGGTTAACAAGCAAGCTGTATGCAATCGCACCTACAACCGTTGAATTTTTAGGCAAATCATTTTTCAATAAGAAGTAACAAAAAACTCAATAAAATAATATTAATCAAACTGTAAACATACTTAAGTAAGAATTGAGTGTGTATACAGTTTTTTTATGGCTCTACACCAAAACGTGTGATTGATTTCTTTGATAGAAAGAGCTTGTTTTTCGATAAAAGCCCAAAAAGTTTCGATAAAATGAGATTTTGTTTCGATAAAAGCTCAAATAGTTTCGATAAAGAGCGATTTTGTTTCGATAAATCTTCAAAGTATTCCTATAAAACGANTCAAAGTATTAAAACGAACGAAAGGAGCTTTAGCGAGTTGTCTCTTGCGCTGAGACAGCTCTTTTTTGTATGCCGGGCTCCGTCAACTAAGTGATGAAAGTTCGCTGTGGCATTTAGGATATGCGAACCACTAGCTAAGTGCAAGGGTGTCCATTCGCGCAAAAAACAACCTGCCGCTGCCGCTAAGTTAGCGCTAGTTTTCGCACAGAAAACATTTGTTGCTCCGCCGCCCAAAGAAAGCGCACATCCGAAACGGAAATCAATACCTCGTTTTGCCGAAGAACCGTTTACTTTCCCGAAATCTATATTATATACATTCATGTTGCGAGTAAAAAATCGTTTTTCCGAGTAAATATATTCATAGTTTGTACAAAGGCTTAAAGTATTGGAGTGACACACTTTTTACAATAAACATAAAAGTCTATTAATTTATAAAAATACACTTGTTTTTATTTTTATAACATGATACTATTCGTGTATAAACTTTTAAATGGATGTATAAACATACATATCTTATAGATTAATTGGAGGCGCATTTTTTATGGCAAACAAAAAAGTAGTATTAGCATACTCAGGCGGTCTTGATACTTCAGTAGCAATTCCGTGGTTAAAAGAACAAGGTTGGGACGTTATCGCAGTTTGCCTTGATGTTGGTGAAGGTAAGGATCTTGAATTCATAAAAAATAAAGCTCTTCAAGTAGGAGCAATTGAATCATATATGGTAGATGCGAAGGACGAATTTGCTGAAGAATATGCATTAATTTCATTACAAGCACATACTTGGTATGAACAAAAATATCCATTAGTATCGGCACTTTCTCGTCCGTTAATTTCTAAAAAATTAGTGGAAATTGCTAACCAAGTAGATGCTGACGCAGTAGCTCATGGTTGCACAGGTAAAGGTAATGACCAAGTTCGTTTCGAAGTTTCAATCAAAGCTTTAAATCCAGATTTAGAGGTATTAGCACCTGTACGTGAGTGGGGCTGGAGCCGTGATGAGGAAATCGAATATGCAATGAAACATAATGTTCCGATCCCTGCAACTTTAGATTCTCCATTCTCTATTGACCAAAACTTATGGGGCCGTGCAAATGAAGCGGGTGTAATGGAAGATCCATGGGTATCTCCACCAGAAGAAGCTTACGGTTTAACAATTTCTGTGGAAAACGCTCCAAATGAAGCGGAATACGTAGAAATTGAATTTGTAGCTGGTAAGCCAGTATCTTTAAATGGTAAAGAAATGAAGCTTGCTGATTTAATCCAAGAACTAAATGCAGTAGCTGGTGCACACGGTGTTGGCCGTATCGATCACGTAGAAAACCGTTTAGTTGGTATTAAATCCCGTGAAGTATATGAAATCCCAGGAGCAAAAGTGCTATTAACGGCTCATAAAGAGCTTGAAGACTTAACACTTGTAAAGGAGTTAGCACACTTCAAGCCAGTCATTGAGAAAAAACTATCTGAATTAATTTATGATGGTTTATGGTTCTCTCCACTACGTGATGCATTGGAAGCATTCCTTGCTGAATCACAAAAATTTGTGAACGGTACTGTACGCGTGAAGCTTTACAAAGGTCATGCGATTGTGGAAGGACGTAAATCTCCAAACTCACTATATAGTGAAAAGCTAGCAACATATTCTAAAGAAGACCAATTCAACCATGCTTCAGCAGTAGGCTTCATCGAATTATGGGGTCTGCCAACAGTGGTTAATTCTTCAGTAAATAAAAAATAAATTCGACGAGCAAGGTGTAGTGAAGCATTGCGCTGAGCTGCACCTTTTCAAAAAGAAATGAAGGAAAAGGTGAGCTGTTATGACAAAACTTTGGGGCGGACGTTTCCAAAAATCAGCAGAAGCATGGGTGGACGAGTTCGGCGCATCGATTGGCTTTGACCAACAGCTTGTTCTAGAAGATCTAGAAGGTAGCGTAGCACATGTTACGATGCTCGGCGCAACAGGGATTTTACCAGCCGCTGACGTAGAGGCCATTCTTGGTGGTCTAGCACAATTACAAGAAAAGGCAATCGCAGGGGAGCTTGAATTTACAGTTGCTAATGAAGATATTCACTTAAATCTGGAAAAAATGCTCATTGATTTAATTGGGCCTGTAGGTGGTAAGCTTCACACAGGCCGTAGCCGAAATGACCAAGTAGCAACGGATATGCATATTTTCTTGAAAAAGCGCGTGAAAGAAGCAATCGGTTTAATGGAGACATTCCAAAAGACTTTGCTAGAAAAGGCTGAGGAGCATGTAGAAACAATCGCTCCAGGCTATACGCATTTACAACGTGCACAACCAATCTCATTTGCACATCACATAATGGCCTATTTCTGGATGTTAGAGCGTGATAAACAACGCTTCACGGAATCGCTTAAGCGTATTGATATTTTACCTTTAGGCGCAGGTGCCATGGCTGGTACAACATTCCCAATCGACCGATTAAAATCAGCTGAGCTTCTAGGCTTCAGTGAGGTTTATGCAAACTCAATGGATGCAGTAAGTGATCGTGATTTTATCGTTGAATTTTTAAGCAATTCGTCACTATTAATGGCACATTTATCTCGTTTTGCAGAGGAAATTATATTGTGGTCGACAGATGAATTTAAATTTATCGAGTTGGATGATGCCTTCTCAACAGGTTCTTCCATTATGCCACAAAAGAAAAATCCTGATATGGCGGAGTTAATCCGTGGAAAATCGGGACGTGTGTACGGTAACTTAATGGGTTTATTAACCGTTCTAAAAGGAACACCGTTAACATACAACAAAGATATGCAGGAAGATAAAGAAGGTATGTTTGATACAGTCCATACAATTCTTGGTTCACTAAAAATCTTTGAAGGTATGATTCGTACGATGACTGTTAATACAGAGCGTTTGCACCAGGCAGTACACTCTGACTTCTCAAATGCAACGGAGCTTGCAGATTATCTTGCAACAAAAGGTATGCCTTTCCGTGAAGCACATGAAGTGACAGGAAAACTTGTATTCACATGTATTCAAAAGGGCATCTATTTATTAGATTTACCGCTTGAAGACATGAAACAAGAAAGTGAGCTTATCGAAGCGGATATTTACGATGTTTTAGCACCTGAAGCAGCCGTTCGTCGTCGTCATTCTTTAGGTGGTACAGGATTTGATCAAGTAAAAATCCAAATCGAAAAAGCAAAAGCTTGCCTTGTTTAACCATTACCTTAGCGTGCATGTCCTTGTGACTTTTGCATAGATATTCATTAAAGCTGTCCAGTGAGGCACTATGAAAACCTATTTTCCTTTTTCGTTAGAGCCAGAGGGTGAAACGAAAAAGAGACCCTTACATAGGTGAAGGACAATCCCCAATTCTGGAGACGCGGAATTGGGGTTTTTGTATAAAGAAATAACAATGGAGGTATTCGCAATGAATGATCGTTTTACAAAGGGGTTAGAAACAGTTAAACAGTATGTCACTGAGGAGGAAGCAGCACGAATGATTGAAGCAGATGCACTTGCTGACGTGGCACCTGATTTACGCAAAATGATTATCGAATTTGCCTATGGTGATGTTTATTCACGACCAGGGCTAGATGCAAAAAGCCGTGCGCTTGTTGTTATTACAGCGGTAGTTTCTCAAGGCGCTGCTCCACAAACAAAAACACATATTAAACGTGGTTTATATGCAGGATTAACACAGACAGAAATTGTGGAAGCACTATTACAATTAGTGCCGTACATAGGTTTTCCACGTGTGCAAAATGCGCTAACCATTGCGCAACAAGTTTTTAAAGAAGAGGCTTAAAAAAATTACGCTTTTAAGGCAAAATCAAAACAAATAATAAAACATGAATATATATTAGTTAAACGGTTCATATTAAGGGAGTAAACACTTATTAATCTAATATGATTAGGAGGATGTAGAATGAGTAGTCAAGCACCGAAAGACCAGGAATCTCAGGAAAGTCCGCCACAACTGTATAGGGTGAGCTTCTAAAAAACTTAAGGAATCGGTGGGCAGAGGTTATTCTGTTTTGCTGTATCTTAAGAAGAAGCAAAAACCGATACAGATAAAATCAAATAGAAATAAGTGTTCTTGGATCCAGAATTTTTCTGGGTCCTTTTTTTATCTCGCATTAACTGCCCGTAAAAGCCCGATTGATGAAAACTAAAAGAAAAACCCCACTTAATACAAAATTTGACTTTATTAAAAAACTGTATTACTCTATGTATAACAGATTTCTGTTTGGTGATAAGCGATACAGATAGGAGAGATAAGATGCATATTCATTTAGATCCAAGCAGTGAATTACAGCTCTATAAACAGTTAGTGAATCAGTTAATTGAGTTAATTGCTAAGGGAGAGCTAAAAAATGGTGATACATTACCTTCAGTTCGTTCAATGGCTTCGGATTTAGGTATTAATGTCAGCACGGTAAGTAAGAGCTATCATGAACTTGAAGAAAAAGGTTTAATCGAATTAAAGCCGAAAGCGAAGGCTATCATTATCGGTGGTCAAAAAAAAGAACTAGAAGAGACGGAAGTAGAAATAGTAGAAAATGCATTAAAACCGATTATGGCAGAGGCATTTGCACGTGGTCTCGAAAAAGATCAGATGACAAGTTTGTTTCATCGAATTTTAAAACAATGGAAGTAGGGGAAATATGCTTTTTATAATAAGCATCTTCATCTTTGGAGGCGTACTGGAAACATTAACACCATTTTTGGCTAGAAAAACAACAGTATTTGGTGTTTCAATTCCTGAGCCCTATGTGCAACATGAGCAATTACAAATATTTAAAAAGCATTATAGCATGCTGGTAGGGAGCATAGCAGCTGCATTTCTTTTAGGCCAAATTTTACTACTATTTACTTCCATTAAAGAAGAGAAATTTGTTTTATTATCTTTTATCTTGCTATTTGTCATGCTACTCATATCAGCTGCTCTTTATATGTCTTATCATATAAAAATCAAAAAACTAAAAAAACAAGAAAATTGGGAAGCACATGTCAAAACTGTTTATGTGACGGATCTATCTATACGTGATAGAGATGAAGTACTATCACCTACATTTTTCGCATTACCGATCATTGTCACATTAGCGTTAATTACCTTTACCTATATGAATTACAATGCCATCCCAGATGTATTTGCTACCCATTGGAATGCAGCAGGTGAGGTAGACGGTTGGACTGAAAAAACATGGATCTCAGTAATAGTAATGCCACTTATTTTACTAGGGACACAAATTAGCCTTTTCATCATGAGTTTTGGAATGAAAAATGCCAAAATACAATTGAGCGCACAGGCAAAAGCAGCCTCGGTCAATAGAGAGCTTACACAGCGTAAATATAGCAGCTGGTACTTTGCGGCGATTAATTATAGTATGACTATTCTTTTTGTTGTTTTACATTACACGACAGTAATTTTAAAAAATCAAACAGCTCCTTATTTCTTCCCTCTTTTTACCAGTATTATGATTGTTTCTTTAGGGGGACTGATCCTCTTCATTTGGAAGTTAAGTAAAAGTAATGAGCGCTTTGATGATTTACATACAAACGAAACAGCTGCAGCCGATGATCGATACTGGAAATGGGGTATGATTTACATTAATAAAAATGATCCTTCACTATTAGTGGAAAAGAAATACGGTGTTGGTTGGACTGTGAATATGGCGAATAAATGGAGCTATATCATTTTACTTGTCATATTTTTGCCAATCTTATTAGTCATCTTCATATAGAAGGAGAGATTTTATGAAAAAACTATTGTTTTTATGTTGTGCACTCTTATTATTAGTAGCTTGCGCTCAGAAGGAAGACAATACAAAAGGGAAAGAGACGAAAGGGGACAATAAAATGAATGAACAACTAATCGGAAAATGGGAAGGGAATATTGAAACACCAAATGGAGCATTTCCAATTATCGTTGATTTGCAAAAAGATAACGGGAAATTATCAGTACCTGCGCAAGGGGATCATCCATTTAAAAGCATTACATATATTGGTGACCAAGTAAATGTTTCCATCAACTTAAATGGCTCTGCAGTTGAAATTAATGGCACATTAAAAGATGGGCAAATTGAAGCAACATTCCAACAAAATGGTGGCAAATTCCCACTTGTCTTAAAGCCATTCAAAGAACAGCCAGAACAACCAGTTACGTATGAACCGTTAAAGATTCCCGTTCAAAATGGTGAGTTAACAGCGGCTCTTCAAAAGGCTAGCAACGAGCCATCCCCAGTCGCACTCATTATAGCAGGCTCTGGTCCAACTGATAAGGATGGAAATTCAGCCTTAGCTGGTAAAAATAATAGCTTAAAAATGATAGCGGAGGGGTTAGCGAAAGATGGTATTGCATCTGTCCGCTATGATAAACGTGGAATTGGCGATAATCAATCCCTTTTAACAAAGGAAGAAGATATAACTTTTGACCAATACGTAGATGATGCAGTTCAAGTAATTAATGCCCTGTTAGCCGAAAAAGAATTTTCAAGTGTTCATATTATTGGCCATAGCGAAGGCTCACTGATCGGTTTGCTAGCAGCACAAAAAGCACATGTAGAGTCCTTTGTTTCCATAGCAGGTACTGGAAGACCAATAGATAATGTTCTGTTAGAGCAATTAAAAGTTCAGTTAACACCAGCCCTTCTAAAAGAATCAACAGATGCTCTTGCATCCTTGAAAAAAGGCGAGCTAGTGAAGAACGTTTCTCCAGAGTTACAATCACTCTTCCGTTCTTCCATTCAACCGTATATGATTTCATGGTTAAAATATAACCCTGCAAGTGAGTTAGCAAAAGTGAATAGCCGAGTTTTAATTCTTCAAGGAACAACCGATTTACAAGTAGTTGCAACTGATGCGGAGGCGTTAAAGAAAGGTAAACCAGATGCCGAACTGATATATATGGAAGGAATGAATCATGTGTTAAAAAATGCTCCAGCAGATCGCGCGAAAAATTTTGCGACGTATTCAGACCCAACATTACCACTTCATAAAGAATTGTTGCCAGCCATCCAGCAATTTATTATGAATGAAAATAGAGACTAGGTATGGTGAATGCCATTGTTTGTTTTATCATTATGATTCCAATCTTTGCGATAGTTCTATCTCAAGGAAAAGGTGCATTTTTATTAGCGGGCTAATACTATGCCCGCTAGTGAGAAAGAGAATATAACGAAAAAGCGTAGAAAGAGTGTTGAAAAGATTTCTGAAAGAATGATGCTTAGCAATGAGATAATTAATCCAGAATATAGTGAATGGATTTAAACTTCAAACATTTGATGATAACCACTTTTTTCATTTACTTGTGATGATCTCCATGAAAGCTTTACGAAGGTCATTAGCGAGGTTGTAGGTAATCGACCGGTAATAATAAGATAAGGAGATGAAAGAATGGGAATCCTAGATATAAAAAAATTTTCAAAGGTGTATAAAGATGGGAAAAAAGCTGTCGATAACATAAGTTTATCTGTTGAAAATGGCGATGTTTTTGGATTTATAGGTCATAATGGAGCGGGGAAAAGTACAACAATCAAATCAGTAGTAGGAATCCTAGATTTTGAGGAAGGCGACATCTACATTGATGGGCATTCTATTAAGAAAGAGCCTCTTGAATGCAAATCGAAATTTGCTTATATTCCTGATAGTCCCGAATTATATGAACATTTGACAGGAATCCAGTATTTGAATTTTGTAGCAGATATTTTCGGAGTACCGGAAGATGTTCGAGTAAAGAGAATAAAAGAACATGCTGGAATGTTTGGAATAACAGAAAGTCTTGGAAATCTAATATCCTCTTATTCTCACGGAATGAAGCAAAAGCTAGCAATAACTGGGGCTATTATTCATGAACCAAAGCTTTTGATTCTGGACGAGCCATTTGTAGGTCTTGATCCAAAAGCAGTAGTTGTTTTAAAAGAGATAATGAAGAAAATGACTGCTAAAGGGAATGCAATATTTTTTTCAACACATGTCTTAGATGTTGCAGAAAAGCTTTGTAATAAGGTGGCTATGATTAATCGTGGAAAGCTAGTTTATAGTGGTACGATGGATGAAATAATACAAAATCAAACATTGGAAGAGTTCTTTATGAAGGAGTTAAAAGATGAGGCATTTATCGATTCTTCTAAAAATTAGGATTGTTTCACTGGTGAGACTTAATACCCTAAAAGGTAAAGCCAGCTTTGGTGATAAAATAGCTATTGTTGGTGTATTTCTTGCGTCTGTTTTCGCGCTAGCGTATTTTACAAGTCTTGGATATATGCTGAATGAAAATAATATGAGAGAACACATACTTGCATTTTCATTTTTATTGAGTACTCTTTTATCATTGTTTATAGCATTTTTTAGTGCTAGTGATGAGTTTTTTGGAAAAAGAGATTATGAGACATTAATGTCACTTCCTATTAAAACATCAATAATAGTTGTAAGTAGATTCTTATATATTTATTTCTTGAATACGGTAGTATCTTTAATAATCATGCTTCTAATGGGAGCAGTATATTTCTTTACAGGAACAGTAAGCGGAGTTTTTTGGATAAAGATGCTGATTGGAATACTTACAGTTGCATTAGTACCATCAATTGTAGCGTCAATTGTTAGTATATTAGTTTTAGAAATTTCATCGAGAGCAAAATATTCTCGTGCGGTTTCTTCAATTAGCTATATTATTTTATTTATAGTATTAGCACTAACAATGAGTGGTGGTTATAAATTAGATCAAAGCGATATGAAATTGATATTAACAAATGTATTGAATCAAGCTAACCAAGTGTATCCAATGTTTTATTTGTATAATAAAATACTGGTAACAGGAAAAGTGGGAGATTTTCTTATATATATAGCAGTTTCATTAGTGGTAACAGTGATTTTCATTATTGGTCTTTCGTTTGTATACAAAGGACTAAATACTAAAATTCGATCAAAGAGTAGTAACAAAAAATATGAAGTAAAAACATTAAAAAGATCAAGTAAATTAAAAGCATTATATGTGAAAGAAATCAAGCGACTATTTTCGTCCACAACGTACTTAATAAACACAGGATTCGGAATGATCATGATGGTTATTTTTACGATTTCTTTAATGAGGTCAATCACAAAAGTGATGGAAAATATGCCGATAGATAATATTAATACAGTAGCGACTATAATACCGTATATAATGTCATTGTTGGTATGTCTATCAAATACAAGTAGCGTGTCTTTTTCACTTGAAGGTAAAAATATTTGGATAATCAAAACTTTACCATTGTCGAAAGAATTGGTTGTAAAGAGTAAGATACTTGTTAATCTTACGCTTACAATACCTCTTACGATTATAAACGGAATAATAATCGGAAGAGTGTTTGGAGCAACAATATTTGATTCCATCATATTAGTACTTCTTCCATGTGCATTTGCAGTATTTTCAGCAATATACGGAGTTGCTATTAATTTAAGATTTGTAAATTATAGTTGGCAATCAGAACTCCAAGTAGTAAAGAGGAGTGTATCAAGTGTATTGGGGTTTTTCGGTGCAGCGATTCTGGTACTCATTGCAGCAGTTCCAAAAGTACTATGGTCAGGTTCGATAGTAGGCATATATGATGTTGTTATTATTTTATGCTTGGGCATCGTAACTAGCAAGTTATATGCTAAAACAATAAATGGTGAGCCTATTTAATTTGGGAAGAGTAGTGTGAAAACGAAATTAATAAATATTACTGAAAAAAGTAAGCTAAATAAAGATCGCAATTAATTGAAAAATCTATTAAAAAAATAAAGTGTTCCGCTCACTCGTTTTCATTACTGTTTGTGTCGTGAAGCGGACACGGGAGAGAATGGAGATTATTATGAATAAATCTAAAAAGTCAGTACGTATAATTCCTTGGATATTTTGTGCCTTGTTTTTTGTGTTTTCAATTATTGGTGTACAAAATATATCGGATGAGATTCCTATTACCTTCAACATGGCCGGTCCCAATTTGAACGGTAGTAAGTATTTTATCTTTATATATCCTGCATTGTCCTTTTTTATAGGGATTACTGCGCTAGGTGTAGTAGGGAAAAAGGAAAATACTAAATTAAAAGGAAACTTACCATTTATAATTATTGGGAACTTAATAGTAGGTGGATTTATGGTTTATACAATCTTATCAAATTGGAATATGTAATGTTAAAAATAATTGGTGAATAAAGAAGGAAGAAAACGAATGAATGTACTAGAAGTAAAGAACCTCACACAACATTTTGCTGAAAAAAGGTACTGGATAATAAATCGTTTTCTGTCAAAGAAGGAGATGTAGTTGGATTCTTATAAGTTTGATTCTGGCAAAAAGTGTTCAATCTTGTTGAGCAATAATTGACTACTTTAGATTAGCAATTACATAGAAGGAAAGTAAATACCCGCGAAAGGTAAATCCCGCGAGCAGAGGGCAATACCCACGGAAATACCCGCGGAAGCAGGGCAAATACCCTCGAAAGCAAGGAAATCCGCGAGCAGAGGGCAATACCCATGGAAACAAGGTAATGCACATACGAAACAAATTAGTATTTAACCTAAAGAAGTATGCTCAAATCAAAAAATGATGAGCATACTCTTTTGGTTTTTAGGCATCTTTTCACCTTATGTATTTGGGCAAGCTGTCGCTGTTATTTGTCAATACGTTGATTAGAGCGAAAGCAGATTGTTGAGACGTAGAGCAATTCAATTTAATGGATGCCTTATGGTGAAGTGCATTATAGTGAAACAATTATTACAACTTTAACGTACAATAACTAAGCAAAGAGAGGTTTATTTTAATTCATTCAATATGAATGAAAAAGCACGATGAATCGAAATTAACTAAATTAAAAAGAAGGTGTTCTTTTGTATAGCATAGGAAAATTTTCGAACCTGTGTAATGTTCCTGTAAAGACTATTCGTTACTATAGCGATATTGGATTACTCGAACCATCCTTTATAGATGAAGTGACCGGTTATCGTTATTTTGATTACGATAAAATGAAAGAACTAAATATGATTCGGGTGCTAAAAAATTGTCATTTTTCATTAAAAGAGATCGAACAGATTGTGAAAGGAAAAAATGATCGGCAAGATTTAGAGCTAAGATTACATAAAAAAGTTCAGGAATTAGAGCACCAACAAGAAATGATTGCTCAACAAATTCATAATATTGTCCAAGTGAAAAATTCTCTAAGGAACGCTGAGACATTTAATCCAAAGCCAACATTATCAAGTTGTTACATAGAAGAACGACCAAAAATACAGGTGCTTGCCATTCGTGAAAAGATCAATATTATTGAAATGGATAGGCTAGTACAAAAATTATTTGAACGAATCTATGCATATCAATTAGAGATAGAAGGTAAGCTTACTGCAATTTTTCATCAACAGGACAGGGAGAAAAATATAGCGGATGTTGAACTACTGTTACCGGTAAAAGCAACTCAACTGGGGGAGTATATTAAAATAATACCTGAAGGCAAGTATGCTTGTATAAATATAAATGGACCGTATTCAGAGTTGAATTTTGGCTATAGTCGCTTGCAGAAATGGCTAACTGAACAATCCCTTCATGTAGAAGGACTGTTTATGGAGCAATACATAAAGGGGCTAATCCCATCTGACGTAGTAAATCCAATTAATATTAGACCAAATATTGAGCTACATCCAAATGATTTTTTGACAAAAGTATTTGTGAAAGTAAGAAACTAGCTAAACTCTCCAGTAGATGGAGACTTTATTCTGTATTTAGCAAGGGTAGAAATGTCTTGCAAGTACTATATGGAATGGAGTATATCAATGAAAACAAATACAGGGCAGTTTGCATTTCTTAAAGGTGGTTCGTACGAGATTGGCATACAACAAGCGCGAGAATTGCAAAAAAATCCAATTGCAAAATCACTATTCTTTACGGATAATATCACTTCTGACAAAGCTTATTTTGATATGACAGCACAAATAGAGCAATATTGCCCAGGGTTAAATAAAGAATTAGCGGGCTTTGCGGAAGGCTTTGGCTATGAGCCCAACCAACTAAATTTTTATCAAAATGCGTGGTTAATTCCTGGGGGATGTAGTTTAGGAGCGATTTTGCCTGGAAAAATGGCTGATGGTAAAACATATGTCGTAAGAAATTATGATTTATCACCTGATATTTCAGATATGCGCTTATGTACCACAGCAGTCGAAGGAAAATATACTCATACAGGATTTTCTGTTTCCACATTCGGTCGAAGTGAAGGCTTGAATGAGAAGGGGCTATGTGTTGCATATGCATCGTGTGGTATGCCAATTGGTAAATATCCTGGCATGAGACCACCGGCAGTGACTGGCTTACAGTTTATGGTTATCGTAAGAGCTCTATTAGAAAATTGTAAAAATGTAGAAGAGGCTATTTATATGGTTAACAATATGCCGGTAGGAACAAATATGAATTTACTTTTAGCTGATGCAAGTGGAGACGCAGCTTTGATTGGGACATATGACGGAATAAAAGAAGTTAAACGTGCTGAACTAGATTATCTTATTGCAACTAATCATGGACTATTTTCGGCAATACAAGAAATAGAGCCAAGGAAGCTCGAACATTCTCAATTAAGATATGATATTTTAGAGAGGAAATTTAAGGAAAGTGGAAAAAGATCTATGCATGAAATCCAAGAACTTCTTTTAACAGAGTTTCCTAAAGGATTATCCGTTCATAATTACAAAGAAAGCTTTGGAACAGTGCATTCAATTTTGTTTAACCTTACTGATTTGCAACTAGAATTTTCATTTGGCTCACCATTACAAAATCAGGTAAACAAGATAGAGGTTGGCGATGACTTTGCAGAAACACAAATACCCGTTGAATGTACTAATAAAAACTATGGAACAGAATTTTGGAAAATAATAAAATCCTAACTAACAAAAAGACCTTTCCACGGTGGAGGGCACTGAAAAAGTCCATATCTTCTCACATTGCGAGGTATTCAACGATTTAATCGTTGAATACCTCGCTTTTTTCATTTGGCACTGTGACTCTACTGTTGTTTTCCGAAGCATTCCGCTCGCTTTCCGCGGGCGAGCGCCGAGCCCATAGCTGTCAACTTAAGAAAAATGTGTATTCCTTTTAAAAAGTTGGTA